>JAZGCX010000077.1:0-13078 GCA_036477175.1 Phycisphaeraceae bacterium | reverse complement strand
ATCATCTGCCCGTCGACCTACACCCGTGATCGGCTCGTTAGCGAGTTTGGGGCCGATCCCGACCGCATCACCGTCAACCCCTGGGCGCCGGACAGTTCCATCGGCCAGCTTTCACCCCAGCAGTGCGAGCCGGTGATCCACAAGTACAGCCTCGCCCGTCCGTTCGTGCTGCACTTTGGCGCGGCCGGGCCACGAAAAAACACCCGCCGCGTCCTCGAAGCATGGGCGCTGCTCAAACGCTCGGCCCGAGGCAACTGGAAGCTGCTTGTGGTGGGCCTTGACGACGAGTTCCGCAAGCAGATGGCGCAAACCGCACAGCATCTTGGCGTCACCGACAGCGTGGTGCTGCACGGTTTCGCCGATGAGGCGGACCTGCCCGCACTGCTCAGTGGGGCCGACGTGCTGGCGTATCCGAGCCTGTCGGAAGGCTTTGGCCTGCCGATCCTCGATGCGTGGGCGGCCGGCACCGCGGTATTGACCAGTAACCGCACCAGCCTGCCCGAAGTCGCCCACGACGCCGCGCACATCACCGATCCAACCGACCCCGCCGCGATCGCGCTTGGCATCGAGAAGCTGATCAGCGACCCCACCTACCGCAGCGAGCTGATCGAACGCGGCCGCAAGCGACTCGGCCGATATTCGTGGCCTCAGACCGCCGAACGCTTCGCCCGAGTGCTGGAGCAGGCTGCCGATCTGACTGGGATAAAACGCCTCGCGGCGTGAAGGAGTGGCGATGGCCAGCAGCAAGAGACCCAAAACACCCCGCACAAGACCCAAGGCCGAACGCAAGGCTCAAGCTTCAGGGCCCAAGACTCAGCCCACGCCCCTTGACGTGCTGTTTATCAGCGAGCTGCCGCTGTGGCCGCTCGATCAGGGCTTCCGCGTGCACGGCCACCACATGGCCACGGCGCTGGCCGAGATGGGGCTACGCGTCGGCGTGGCCAGCATCCACCGCTGCGCCGCCGAAGCACCGGGGTCGCTCACCGACCTGCTGCTCGAATGGCCCATCGCCTGCCCCCGCGACGTGGCGCGGTTCACCGCCGGGTGGGCCGGCCGCGCCGCGAACCCACGCCGCCGACTGGCGCAACATCAGGCGCTGGACACAAAGCAACTGGCCGGCGTCATCGGGCTGGTTGACCGCTACCAGCCCCAGGTGGTGATCGGCCTGGGGCAGCACAGCCCCATGATGCTGCGCGGCCTGGGCACGAGCAGCGGTGCCCGCCGCATCTGGTACGCCGCCGACGAGCCGGTTTACTTCCATTTGTCCTGTCTGCGGCGCGAACCACTGGGCACAGTGCCACAACGCCTGCGCAAGGTCGCCCTGTATGCGGCAATTGAGGCCCTGTTCGTGCGCGGGCTCGACGGGGCGATCGGTGTCAGCCCCATCGACAGCCGGCTCCTGCGCATCATCGGCGGCGCACGACGAACCATCACGATCCGCAACGGCGTGGACCTCGATTACTTCAGCCCCCAACCCCCAAACACCAACCACCCGCCCCAGCCCAAAACCCTGCTGTTCTGGGGCCGCATGGACTTCGAGCCGAACGTCGACGCGGTCTGCTGGTTTGCCAGGGCAGTCTGGCCGGCGCTGCGGCACATCTGCCCGGCGGCGACGTGGCGGATCGTGGGCAAGAACCCGCACCCGCGCGTTGCCGCACTCGATCGCGTGCCCGGCGTCGAGGTGGTCGGTCCGGTCGATGACATTCGGCCGTACGCCCGCTCGGCGGCGGTGACCATCGTGCCGATGCGTTGCGGCGGGGGGATCAAGAACAAGCTGCTGGAAGCGGCGGCGATGGGGCTGGCGACCGTCGCCTCGCCGCGGGCGGTGCGTGGCCTGGCGATCGGCCGCGGCGACCGCCCGGTCATGATCGCCCAGACGCCCCCGCAGTGGGTGGTGTCGATCCGCCGGCTCTGGGGCGACGCGCCCTACGCCCGCCGCCTCCGCCACGCGGCACGAAAGTGGGTCGAAACCGAGCACCGCTGGACCAGCGCCGCCGCCAGGCTGCTCGCATGGCTCGGTGACCTGCCCGACCGTAGCGGCGACGCGGCGGGACCCGACTTTTCCGCCCCAACCCACGAAATCCGCACCGCGAAATCGCCGACATCAGCACTAGAGAACCGCAATGCCGCGTAAGCGAGCCCTTGACCATCGCCGCGACCGAACCGGTCGCCGCTCCGCAAGCGGTCAGCCCGCGGCTGCCCGGTTCCGCTGAGCACCATACGACCAGGAGTCGTCAAACATGTCCTGGACCACCATGCACTACGCCGTCGGCATGGGCTGCACCGGTGCCGTAGCCGGTGCCGCATGTCTATGGCTGCGAAAAGGCTGGCGATGGCTGCCGGCGGCGATGACGGCCGGCGGGGTCTTGGCACTCGTACCCGACATGCCCCGCGTCTTTCGTGAGGACTTTCCCAACGCCCCTTTCGCCGCCCTGCTCGGCAGCAAGAGCCTCGAACGCTGGCTGCACTCGATCGGCGACCTGTTTTTCTTTCACCGCTCGCTCGACCACCAACCGTTCGAGTACGCGCTGCATGGATTCGCCGCGGTGCTGATCCTGTACAACCTTTCAATTGTGATGCTGATGTGGATGGAACACCGCCAACGCAACAGCATTGGTAACCGAGCGTGGCGCGCCCACCGCCCCCACCTGCGCAAACGCCGGCAACGCAGCGACAACCCCCCTCCGCCGCAGGCCGATCCAAACAAGCCCGCCGCCGGCCGCCTCCGCGCCAGCCGCCAGACCCCTACAAGCTGATCGCAGCGCCGGCGGTCAACCCTCGGTCAGTTCGGCGACCAATTCGGTCGTGACCTTCTTGGCGTCACCGAAGATCATCCCGGTATTTGGCTGGTAATACAGCTCGTTCTCAATGCCCGCGAAACCGGGGTTGAGGCTCCGCTTGATGACAAACACCGTGCGGGCCTTGTCCACGTCGAGGATCGGCATGCCGTAGATGGGGCTGTCCTTGGCGTGGCGGGCGGCCGGGTTGGTCACGTCGTTGGCGCCGATGACCAGGGCCACGTCGGTCTGCTCGAACTCGGGATTGATCGTTTCCAGGTCGCAAAGCTGATCATAATCGACGCCGGCCTCGGCCAGCAGCACGTTCATGTGACCGGGCATTCGCCCGGCCACCGGGTGAATCCCGTACTTGACCGTGATGCCCCGGCTGGTCAGCGCGTCGGCCAATTCCTTGACCCTGTGCTGCGCCTGCGCCACCGCCATGCCGTAACCGGGCACCACCACGACCTGGCTCGATGCGTCGAGCACGATGCTCGCGTCTTCGATGCTGAACTCGTGCACGGAGCCTTTTTGGCCATCCCCGCCGGCACGGCTGCCCGGCGCGATGTCGCCGATGCCAACGCCGCCGAACAGCACGTTCGCCAGCGACCGGTTCATTGCCTTGCACATGATGTTGGTCAGGATGAGGCCCGAGGCTCCGACCAGCGCACCGGTGATAATCAGCGCCTGGTTGCCCAACACAAACCCCGCCATCGCCGCCGCCAGGCCCGAGTAGCTGTTCAGCAGCGAGATGACCACCGGCATGTCCGCCCCGCCGATACCGATGACCAGCAGCACGCCGAGAACCAGCGCCAACCCGGCGATGATGGCCAAGGCGAACCCGAACGTCGGTTCCGCCACCAGGTAACCGGCGAGAATCAACGAGCCCAGGAGCATGGCGCCAATCAGGGTTTTTTGACCGGGGAACTGGATGGGTTTGCCCGGCGTGATCTTTAATCCCTGCAATTTGCCGAAGGCGACGAGCGAACCGGTAAAGGTGACACCGCCGATGAGCGTCGCCAAACCGGTCGCGAGCAATCCATCCCATGTCCAGATAGAACCGATGCCAATCACCTCACCGTTGCCAACAGCGATTCCACCTGATGCCGCTTTGCGGGCATAGTCGCCGCAGGCCACCAGCAGCGACGCGATCCCCCCGAAGCCGTTGAGCAACGCGACCATCTGCGGCATCCCCGTCATCTGCACCTTCAGCGCCAGCAGCAACCCGGCAATGGCGCCGATGGCCACCGCGCCGCCGATCCAGGCAAAGCTGATGTAGTAACTCTGGTCGGGATAGCGATGCGTGACCAGAAACAGCGTGACCACGCAGGCCAGCAGCATGCCCAAGGCCGACACAAGATTCCCCCGCGCCGCTGTCTTGACGTTCGACAGCATCTTCAAGCCGAAGATGAACAACACCGCCGCCAGCAGGTACAGCAGATTCAGCGTGTCGGCCGTTTCAAGTGCAAGGGTGAGCATGGTTCTTCTGTTTAGCGACGCCCCGCAAGGGGCGTGTGTCGCTCTTCTGTTTAGCGACGCCCCGCAAGGGGCGTGTGTCTTTCGGGCCGTCGTTAAACGCGCGGTCTACCGCTCGCGATTGAACATCCGGAGCATCCGGTTCGTCACGACGTAGCCCCCGACGACATTGATCGTCGCGAAGATGACCGCCAGGACGCCCAGGACGACGCCCAGATTGCCGAACGATTCGCTGTATGAACACAGCAGCGCCCCGACTATCGTGATCCCACTGATCGCGTTGCTGCCGCTCATCAAAGGCGTGTGCAGCGTCGCCGGCACCTTCGTGATCACCTCGAACCCGACGAAGATCGCCAGGACAAACACGATCACACTGGTGACAAACGGGTCCATAAAGCACCTCCGGTGCAATGACGAAATCCGAATGGCGAATGACGAATTGCTGTGCAACCACGCGACCGTTGTTTTCGTCCCTCGGACTTCGTCATTCGTCATTGGCTCCCATCGCGTTCGACACCATCTCGTTAACCACCTTCCCCGCATAGGTGATGACAGCCCCTTTTTGGATCTCATCTTGCAGGTCCAGTTTCAGGTCACCGTCGGCGACGAGCTCCTTGAGGAACGCAAGCATGTTGTTGGCGTAGACCTGGCTGGCGTGCACGGGCACCAGGGCCGGCAGGTTGGTCAGGCCGACGACCGTCACGCCGTGGTCCGTAGTGACGGTCTTGCCCGGCTGCGTCAGCTCACAGTTGCCGCGGCCGGCCGCCGGGTCCGCGGCCAGGTCCACGATCACCGACCCGGCCCGCATCTGGCTGACCACGTCGGCCCGAATCAGCATCGGCGGGGTCTTGCCAAATACCGCCGCCGTGGCAATAACACAGTCGGCCCCGATCACGTGCTTGACCATCAGTTCCTGCTGCTGCCGGCGTTCGGCCTCGGTCTGTTCTTTGGCGTATCCGCCGGCCTCGGCGTCGTCCTGTTGAGCGGTGGGCAGCTCGACGAATCGGGCGCCAAGGGACTGAACCTGCTCCTTGGTGACGGCCCGCACGTCGAACGCTTCAACGATCGCCCCCAGCCGCTTGGCCGTGGCGATCGCCTGTAACCCCGCGACGCCCGCCCCGATCACAAATACCCGCGCCGGGGCGAGTGTGCCGGCGGCGGTGATCATCATCGGGAACATCTTCGGGCAGTGCTCGGCGGCGAGCATAACCGCCTTGTAACCGCCGATGTTCGCCTGACTTGACAGCACGTCCATCGCCTGTGCCCGGCTGATCCGCGGCACGAACTCCATCGAAAACGCGGTGACGCCCCGCTCGGCCAACGCTCGGATGATGTCGAGGTTCGCCAGCGGCGCCAGCATACCGATCAGCACCGCCCCGTCCTTGAACGCCGCAACCTGTGCCCTGGTCGGCGGGTGGAGGGTCACGACGACGTCGGCTTCGTCCAGGAGCCGAGCCGGCTCGTCGCTGTTGACGATCTGAGCGCCCGCCTGCTCGTAGGCAGAGTCGTCGTGCAGCGCCCCCAGGCCCGCGCCGGCCTCAACGAGTACCTGCACGCCCTGGCCGACCAGTTTCTTGACCGTTGCAGGTACCAGGGCCGCTCGCCGCTCGCCTTCGCTGGTCTGTTTGACGACCGCAATTTTCATCCACGCTGGTCCTCGGCCCGGATACGGGCCAAGACTGTACCGAGCGCCGCGGCAAAGTTCAATGGGTATGACAGGCGGCAGCAGGCAAAAGGCAATCGGCACGAGGCAGCAGCACACAGGCTGTTGCGCTCGCCTTTGCCACGGCTTCGCGGCGGTCTTACCCTGTCGCCATGGAATCTTTCGAGGTGTCAACCTCTCAGCGTAGCCAGATGGTGGAAATCACCGCCCAGGTGCAACAACAGCTTGACGGGTCGCAGGTGCGCGACGGCACGGTGGACGTGTACGTGCCGCATACCACGGCCGGCATCACGATCAACGAAAACGCCGATCCCGACGTGGTGCACGACATGCTGCGACAACTCGACGAGATGGTGCCGTGGCAACAGCCGTTCTACAAACACGCCGAGGGCAACAGCGCCGCGCACGTCAAGGCGTCGATGATGGGTTCATCTGTGCGCGTGCCGGTTCGCGAGGGTCGGCTGGTGCTCGGCCAATGGCAGGGCGTCTGGCTGTGCGAGTTCGACGGACCACGCACGCGCAAGGTGCTCGTCAACATCCACGACGACTCGGCGTGAAGCGATCAACTCACTCACAATCAAGACTGCTGCGAGCAAGTGCCCCACGCTGGCGGCCATGACGATCACGCCGTTCCGTTGTGAGCGATGCTTCGCCCGGACACACCAATCTTTTTCGGTGTTTCCAGGACCCGCGTTGCCGACGTGGTTCACGCCATGGCGGAGCGTTGCGGCGACCCCGGTCGGGTCCCGGACACCACGCGGTGGCCGATCGCACCGCCCTTGGACGAAACGGCCGACCCGCTCGCGGTCACGGAACGAGCCAATCCTGGAGGACGGATCAGGCCGCCGTCCTGCTCCGCCCGGGCCCCGGATAGGGGGTCACCGCTGCCCGACCCGGCCGGGAGACCCCCTTGCGGCGGCTCCATGACACAAGGTGTCCATGCCGACCCGACGGCTTGCGGGTCGGTGCAGGCGGTTGCAGCACCAAGGGCAGCGGAAGGCTCAGTGGGCACCATGCCGACGCGCCGCTAGTGCCGTAAGACCCTTTCTATAAATAACATACGCCGATACGGGCGGCTAAACCGCCCGGCTTGGCCCAAGCCAATAAAAACCCCGCTGCCGCCGAAGCGACAACGGGGCGGAGGGGAGAAAGCTCTATCTACTGTGGTCCAATTTCGGCGATCGTTCCGCGACGACTCCAACTTTTTAGTGGATTTGGGACCATAAATCAAGGCACTATTTTGCCTATCTTAACAAAAACTTTGCCGGCTTACCACCGCCACCGGCTGATCGCCGCCCTGGCGCCACCACTGTGCAAGCGTCTGTTAACGGGAATGCCCGCGCCACGAAGGCACCCTGACGGTCGCGTCCAAACGCCGCTCTGACTGACGCCTCGAGGCAGTACTCAATTTAAGACCCGCCATCAGCAAAAGGCAACCGTTCGCCCATCAGGAAAACCGCGCACCCGGTCGGTCGCTCATGCCCATCAAGGACGCTGTTGGGACGAGCCCCGCCAAAGCCTGTCCATCTTCATGAACCGACGTTGACGCAAACAACTTGTCGCACAGCCACGCCTCGGCGTTTGGCGGCTCAGCACGGTTCAGCCATGCGGCGGATTCACGCGGACAACTGAAGCGACGGTCGCTGCACGTGCAAGTCGGTGGCCCGTTCAAAGACCCGTGCGATCCGCAGCAGCCTCGCTTCATCGAACACGGGTGCAAACAATTGGATGCCCAGGGGCAGACGATTGGTCACGCCGTTCGACACCTGAGCGAACCCGGCGGGAAGACTGATGCCCGGGATGCCGG
Source organism: Phycisphaeraceae bacterium (assembly GCA_036477175.1). Taxonomy (GTDB): domain Bacteria; phylum Planctomycetota; class Phycisphaerae; order Phycisphaerales; family Phycisphaeraceae; genus JAZGCX01. The sequence goes on along the minus strand of JAZGCX010000077.1, from coordinate 5,355 downwards.
CCAGGTTGGCGTTCACCGTATAGACATCGTTGAGGTACATCTGCAGTGGATCATCGGTCATTTGGCCGAACTTGAATGCCGGGCCGGTCGTGGTCGGGCAGACGATCGCGTCGCAACCGCCGGTCGCTTTGTCAAAAGCGGCATCGAAATCTTGCTTGATCAGCCGGCGCACCCTCAGTGCCCGCAGGTAATAGGCGTCGTAATAGCCGCTGGACAGCGCATAGGTGCCGAGCATGATCCGGCGTTTGACCTCGTCGCCAAAGCCTTCGGCCCGGCTGCGCGAATAGAGGTCGATCAGGTCGTCCGCTTGTGACGTCCGGTGGCCGTAATGCACGCCGTCATACCGCGCCAGGTTGCTGGAGCACTCCGCGGTGGCGACGATGTAGTACGTGGGGATACCGTACTCGGTGTGCGGCAGGTCCACGTCGACAATGGTCGCTCCGGCATCTTTGTAAATCCCGATGGCGTCGTCGATCGCCTTGGCCATGGCCGGGTCGTTGCTGTCAGTGAGGTACTGCCTGGCGATCCCGAGCCGCAGGCCGTCAATCGGACGGTCCAGTTCACCCAAATAGTCAGGGACGGGCACGTCGGCACTGGTTGAGTCGAGCGGATCGTGCCCGGCGATAACTTGCAGCAACAGCGCGGCGTCGGCGACGGTGCGACCGAACGGGCCGATCTGGTCCAGGCTGCTGGCAAAGGCGACCAGGCCCCATCGGCTGACGCGGCCATAGGTCGGCTTGAGTCCGACAACGCCACACAGCGCGGCCGGCTGCCGGATCGATCCGCCGGTGTCGCTGCCCAATGCCCCGGCACACAGGTCCGCCGCCATGGCCACGGCCGACCCGCCCGACGACCCGCCCGGCACCCGGCCGGTGTCCCACGGGTTCCGCGCCGGCCCGAACGACGAGTTCTCCGTGCTCGAACCCATCGCGAACTCGTCCAGAATCGTTTTGCCAAGGATCACCGCCCCGGCCTCTTCGAGCTTCCGCACCGCCGTGGCCGTGTACGGCGCCTGGAAGTTCTCGAGCATCTTCGATGAACAGGTGGTGTGCCCGAATTGGGTGCACAGATTGTCCTTGATCGCGATCGGTACGCCCGCCAGCGGCCCGGTGACCGTACCCGCATCGACCTGCGCCGCCCGCTCCAAGGCGCGATCGGCATAAAGTTCGTGGTACGCGTTCAGTGACCGGTTGTGCTTCTCGATCCGGTCGAGGTAGCTCCGCGTCGCCTCGGTGGCGGACAGCTTCTTCGCCGCGATGGCGTCACGCAGTTCAACGAGGGTGGATTCGGTCAGGTTCATCGTTGGGGGCGGGGGCTGCAGGCCAAAGGAGCGGGCTTATGCCCCCGACGCATCGCCGAGTACCTTGGGCACCTTGAAGAACGGCGGGGATCGGTCCGGGGCGTTGGCGAGGACTGTTTCGACGTTCATCCCGTGCTTGGGGTCATCGGCGCGCAGGACGTTCGTCACGTCCATCGCGTGGGCCATGGGCTCGACGCCTTCGACGTCCAGCTCGTTCAGCTTCGAGAAGTACTCCAGCACGGCCGAGAGCTGGTGCGCGAAGTGGCGGACTTCGTCATCGGTCAGCCGTAAGCGGCTGAGCTTGGCGACGTGGCGGACCTGGTCATCGGTGATCTTCTGCGGCATGCCGGTAAGGATAGCAAACTCGCGCCGCGGAGCTGGCCGCTGAAGCGGCCAGGCCTTATAAAGGACGCCATGGCTGACCCCAAAGCCCTCGAATGTTTCGACAACCCCAAACCCGGCCGGGATTACGTGATCGAGCACGTCGCCGAAGAGTTCACCAGCGTCTGCCCCAGGACCGGCCAGCCCGATTTCGGCACTGTGACCCTTCGCTACGTCGCCAACCGCAAATGCGTCGAACTGAAGAGCCTCAAGCTGTATCTGCAAAACTACCGCAACGAAGGGGTCTATTTCGAGGCGGTGACCAACCGGATCGCCGACGACCTGGTGGCGGCAATGGAACCCCGCTGGCTGATTGTCGAGACGGATTGGCGCGGCCGCGGCGGCATCCGGTCAACCATCCGCGTCGAAGTGGGCGATGTCCCACCACACGAACGATGAGTGGGCGTGCGAAACGGCTGCGCCGGACCGACCAGGGCGGCGGTAAGCGAGGAGACAAGTCATGGGCATGTTCATCCTGCGGGCGGTAATTGCCGGATTGGCCATTGCAGCGGTCGTGGAGCTGGCACCGCGCCTGCCACGGGCGGGCGCGCTGATTCTGACCTTGCCGCTGATGAGCATCCTGGCGTTCGTGTTCACGTGGATCGCGCATCGAGAGATTCACACCATCGCTCGGCTATCCCGTGAAACGCTGGTGCTGGTGCCGCTGGGGCTGCCGTTTTTTGTCCCGCTGGCGTTCGCGGACAAGTGGGGACTGGGGTTCTGGCCCGCTTTTGCCCTCGGCGTCGTCCTGGCGTCGATCACCATCGGCCTGTGGTTCTGGCTGGGGCCAACAACTTGAGCCGCGCGCTGTTTTGTCGTGCCGTCGCCGCCTCGGTATTCTGTCCCCAATGAGTATCCTGGTTAACGGTAACACACGCGTAATCTGCCAAGGGATCACCGGCTCAGCCGGGGCGTTTCATACCAAAGGCTGCCTTGAGTACGGCACCAAAATGGTCGGCGGCGTCACCCCCAACAAGGGCGGTCTCAAAGACGCCAACGGTCTGCCGATCTTCAACACCGTCAGCGAGGCGGTCCAGGCCACCGGCGCCAATGCGTCGATGATCTTCGTCCCGCCCGCGTTCGCTGCCGACGCGATCCTCGAGGCAATCGACGCCGGGATCGAGCTGGTCGTCGTCATCACCGAGGGCATCCCGGTGCTGGACATGACGCGGGTCAAACGGGCGTTGGCCACGCGCAACGGCGTGCGGATGATCGGGCCGAACTGCCCCGGTGTAATCACCCCCGGCCGACCGGGAAGCGGGTGCAAGATCGGCATCATGCCCGGCTACATCCACAAGCCGGCCGGCGAAGCAGCGTCCAGCAAGGCGGTTGGCGTCATCAGCCGATCCGGCACACTCACCTACGAAGCAGTGTGGCAAGCCTCCGAGCGCGGGATCGGGCAAACAACGTGCGTGGGCATCGGCGGCGATCCGGTCCACGGCATGGGCTTCGTGGACTGCCTCGAACTGTTCAACGCCGACCCCGAAACGCACGGCATCATCCTGATCGGTGAGATCGGCGGGACCGACGAGGAACAGGCCGCCATGTATATCAAAGCGAACGTGACCAAACCGGTGACCACGTTCATCGCCGGCCGCACCGCCCCGCCGGGCCGCCGCATGGGTCACGCCGGGGCGATCATCAGTGGCGGCGAAGGCGGCGCCGAATCAAAAATCGCCGCGTTGCGCGACGCCGGCTGCCACATCGCCGAAAGCCCGGCCGACCTGGGCGCGACCATGGCCAGGGCGCTCGGATTGTGATCGGCACCACCACGAACGCAGGGTGTTCAAGAAAAAATATTTGGCGGGTCGCGCAACCCACGCACCGTGGCGTTGTTTACCCCCGGCGGGGATTTCGGCCGGAGGCGCGGTGCGAGTTCGGGGAGCGACCCTGCGCCTTGTCGGCATCGGTCATGACGGTCGTCACCGCAACGGCAGGTTCACCGGCATGCGGCGACGGGCCCGCAGCCCGGACGGCGTCGCCAATCCCGGCCAACCGGCCGAAGATCATCCGACCGGCAGAAGTCTGCAGCGTGCTGGTGACGACCAGATCGATTTCCCGGCCGATCACCTCACGGCCCTGCTCGACCACCACCATCGTGCCGTCCTCCAGGTAGCCGATACCCTGCGACGCCCCCTCACCGGGCTTGATGATCTTGACGGTCATCTGTTCACCCGGCAGCACCACGGGCCGCAGCGACTTGGCCAGGTCGTTGAGGTTAATCACGTCCACCCCGCGGAGCGTGGCGATCTTGTTGAGGTTGTAATCGTTGGTCATGATGCGGGCCTGCATCTGCTGCGCCAGGGCGACCAGCTTCTGGTCCACGTTGCCGCCCTCGGCATCGCGGTCCTCGATGACGACCTCGACAACCTGGTTGTCCTGGAGCTTCTGCAGGATGTCGAGTCCGCGCCGGCCGCGGGCCCGCCGCAGCTTGTCGGCCGAGTCGGCGATCGTTTGCAACTCGTTGAGCACAAACTTCGGCACGATCAGCGTGCCCTGCATCGCCCGCGTCCCGACGATGTCGAGAACCCGCCCGTCGATCACCACCGACGTGTCCAGCAGCGTCGGGCGGTTGCCCCGCACCTGCTTGGCAAACTCAACGTAGGGGATGACGAACCGAAAGTCGTCCTTGGTCTGGATCACCAGAGAGATGCACAGGTAACAGGTGACTAACCCGATGAAGACCTTGACGCCTTCGAGCAGGTTGAGGTAGGACTGACGGCTCTCCAACAGTTCTCTTTCGCGTGAGGACAGTGTCTTGTACTCGGCCGCGGTCCTGGGTAGGTCGAAGTTGATCTCGGGGGCGGTCAGCAGACCGATCAGGTCAACGACAAATGACAGGGCCAACGCGGCCAGCAGTCCCGCCAACAATCCCAGAAAGACGCCTGAGATGGCCGACAGCCTCTTCCTGCGGACAAACCCGTCGATGGCAACGATCGCCGCCGCGACGCCCAGCGTCAGGCCCAGCATCAGCACCACGGTCGCAAAGTCAACCTGTCGCTCTTTCTGGAACGGCAGCACGTACAGCATCGTGACCGACGCAACCAGCAGGATGAATGCCCCGCGAAGGATGTACAGAACCATGATTCTCTCCGCATATAAAATGGATCAAATGGATGCCAACTACGCATAAGGATATGTCCGATCGGGCCGTTTACCAACCGATTTGATATCGCGGCGGGCGGTGGGTATCGTCACGGGTCGCCGCCGGCCCCAGCGTGGCGCGCCACCGGCTGATCCCGACGCAACGCCGTCGCCGAGACAGACGGCTGGGCCCGGTGCACGGGTGGGCTCGTGAACCGGGTCAGGCCTTGACCGGAGCAGCCCTAAATGGCGTCCGCCCGGTGCCGTCGGTGTCCTGGCCGTCTGTCTCCTCGACAGGCAATCCGTGTAAAGCCGCGAATGATATTCGCGGTCTTGGGCCGAACAGAACCGCCAATACCCTCCGCGGCTTTGCATACAAACGATGGCTTACACCGTCCTCGCCCGCCGCTACCGCTCGCAGTCCTTCGACGACATCGTGGGCCAGGACCCGATCGCACACACGCTCCGCAGCGCCATCGCCGCCGACCGCGTCGCGCACGCCTACCTGTTCTGTGGGACCCGCGGCGTCGGTAAGACCTCGCTCGCACGCATTTTCGCACGCGCGCTGAATGCACCGGATACCATCCCAG
>JAZGCX010000076.1:0-12953 GCA_036477175.1 Phycisphaeraceae bacterium | reverse complement strand
CGGGGCGTCGGCCGCGCTTGTCAAAAGGTGACCGACACCCCACAATCCCATGTGACATGAACGGCGACCGACACCTGTGGGAGATCCGCTGGGTCCGCGACCTGTTGTCCCTCACGGCAGTGGCGTTGATCCTGGTCGTGGCCTACTCGGCCCGCGCCGTGGTGCTGCCGGTGCTGATCGCCTTTGCCCTGGCGTACATCGTCAACCCGGTGGTCCGCTTCACCGAACGCAAGTGGAAGATCCCACGTCTGGCCAGCACCGCGGTGGTGATGATCGTGGGTCTGTTCGTATTGGTCGGCGCGGCGCTGCTGATCGTGCCGAAACTGATTGCCCAGGCCGGCGGGCTGTTGTCCAAGCTGAAGGTTTACGCGGACTGGGCGGTCAGTGAACTGTCGCCGCTTATTGAATGGCTGACCAGCCAATTCGGACGACTGGCTGAGGACGGCACCACCGCCGCGACGGACGCCGCTACGATGCCGCCGGCCGCCTCGGCCATCCTCGACGAGCTGTCCCGGGTTGACTTTGCCGCGATCGGCTCGTTCCTGCTCGCATCGCTGGACATAGGGATCGGTGTCGTCGGCTCGGCGATCAGCCTCAGCACCTACCTGGGCGTTGCCGCCGTCGTCACTGCGTTCTGCTTCGTTTTCTTCAGTTGGAAGTTCGACGCGATCATCCGGTGGTTCGACCCGTTCATCCCGGCCGGCAACCGCCAACAGACGCTGCGGATCATCGGCCGCATGGACCGATCGGTGTCGGCGTTCGTGCGCGGCCGGGTGATCCAGGCGCTGGTGATGGGCGTGATCCTGAGCATCGGCTGGTGGGCGGTTGGCGTGCCCTATTGGTTGCTATTGGGGATGGGCTCGGGGCTGCTCAACCTGGTGCCCTTTGCCGCGGTCGTCGGCTGGGCGGCGGCGACGGGCCTGGCCCTGGTCGATCACCTGTCCGGGGGGGGCGGTTTTGCCTGGATGGTCCTGGTCTGGCCGACCGTGGTGTATGCCGTCGCTCAGGTGGTGGACGGCTGGGTGGTCGAACCGATCGTCCAGGGCAAGGCCACCGACCTGGACCCGCTAACCGTGTTACTGGCCGTGCTGATCGGTGGGTCGCTGTTCGGCCTGATGGGGCTGATTCTGGCGATCCCCTTGACGGCCTGCGGCAAGATTGCGGCCCAGGAATTGGTCCTGCCCCGCCTGCGCGATTGGGCCGCCGGCAACACGTGACCGGCGACACACTGCCGGGCTAAAATCTTCTTGCCGGGACCACGCAGCGGGGCTCACGCCCGTGTCGTCCCGCAGACACGCGCCCCCGGCTTGCCGTCAATCGGAACCCCCGGTATGCGTCGAGCACTCTTTGCCAACACTGGAACGATCCTGCTGCTGCTGTGCTTCGCCGCCGCGGTGCCGGCCCAGTCGCTGTCCGAGCGGATCGAGTACGTGAAGCGCCACCGCGCCGCTGCTCGAGAATATCCCGCCGATGGCCAGGCCGAGATCCCTGCCGTGTCGGTCCAACAACGACTGCATATGGTGATTGATTCGGTCGTGATCGACCAAGAGACGCTCCGTGACGCGTTCGACTGGTGGTCGCGTGCCACCGGCATCCAGTTGCTGATCAACTGGAACGTGATGGAACTGGAGGGCATCTACCCCGAGCACCGGATCGACCTGAACCTTCACCATGTGTCGGCCGCTCAGGTCCTGGCGATCCTGATCCGCCGGGCCGGTGCGCCCAACGCCCGGCTGATGTCCGAGACGACGCCGTGGTACGTCGAGGTGATGACCAAGGCCCAGGCCGACCGCCGCACCGTCGTGCGGCTCTACGACGTGGGCGACATGCTGCACGAGGTCCCCCACTTCACCGACGCGCCCAAACTCGACCTCCAAAACGCGCTACAGAGCGGCGGGGGGGGCTCGGGCGGCGGTGGGGGCCTGTTCAGTGACGCCGGTAGCGACGAGGAACCGGCCAAGCCCAAGCAGGAGCGCGGCGAGGATTTGGCCCAACTGGTCCGCGACACGATCGAGCCGGACATCTGGCAGGCCAACGGCGGTGAGTTTTCCTCCATCCGGTACTTCAACGGCCAATTGATCGTTCGAGCGCCGCTGTACGTGCACCGTCAGATCGGCCTGTCGCAAAGCGCGGTGGGCGTGAACCGTGGTCCGGCGGATGCGACGTACGGCTCCTCAGTCCGTGTCGTGCCCCGTTTCAATTCCGGACGAAACGATCAGCGCACCGCCAACGCCGTCCGCCGCCGCCTGGCCGGCAAAACCGTCACGGCCGTCGGCGTTGAATCGAGGCCCGCTACAAATCCGGCGAAATGATCGCCATCCATAAACAGCGCGTGGTCTGATTCGAGCACCGCATGTCAATGCGGTGCGCCGTCTCGCGACATGCAACCTTTATCTGGGATTCGTGTCACGCGGTAGGTTCGGAAGGCGGCTGTTGGTCGGGGTCGGCCTGGGCGGCGGCATCGGGGTTGAGGTGGGCCTGCACGGCATCGTAGATGGCAGTGGTGGCCTCGCGGTTGTACTTCCAGTCGTCCAGTACGATCCGCCCCGAACCCCCCTCACCGTCGTAGTGGACGACGGCGATCCCCTTGGTCTTCCAACGATCCGTGTCAATCGAGCGGATCGCGTCGAAGGGAACGGCCTGGCCCCTGTTGGTGGTCAGGCTTTGTTCATCGCAGGCGATCCATCGACCGCCGGCACGCAACCAGGTCACGCCGAACACCAGACCGATCACCGTGCACAGGCTCCCGAGGAACTTTTGTGTGAACAGGTCGAACCGGCTCTTCTCGGTGCCGGGGTTCTCCTTTGGCCAGCCGTGTTGCTCGGCGATGCGATCCCACTCGTGAAGCCGGTTCTCCTGGCTGAGCCGCTGAAACAGCCTGACTTTGTCGTTGATCCTGGGGTACTTGACAAACCCGTCGTAATAGAACCACGCGGCAAACACCAGGCACATCAGGGCGATCAAGCCCAAACGCCAACGATACCCGGGGCTGATAGTTGCTTTCGCAGGCATTGCTTGGGACAGTCCTCGTGCTTGGTCAGATCGGCGACGGGCTGCATGGCCTTTAAAGATCGGGCCACCCGTGCTCCAGCATCGTTCCCCACCACCGCGCGACCAGGCCGCGGGCGCCGGGCCGTTGCATCAGTCGGCCAAATCCGCCGCGGTCCACCCGGCGGGTCGGGATGCGCCGCAGGCCGCGGTCCCGCGCCAGCGCCCAGGTCAGAAACGCGCTGGTCTGATCGATCATCTGCCGCCGCAGGTCACGCACCGCCCCGTAACCGTCACCTCGTCGGAACCATCGAAATCCCACAGATATCTCTCCTGTTCTGTCCTGACGACGGCCTGGACCGAACACCCCCTGCACCCTCAAGCATAACCCGACAACCTTTGTCCGCCAACCCGCAACTTCACTATCGCCATATGCGGACTACTCAACGTTGGGTATTCGGCCCTCGACATCGCCCCACAGACCCACTTTGTCGCGCTTCGCCTGGACTGCGATCAGATTGAAGCGCTCGAGCATGCGGTGGTCGAACCGGTCATCCGCCCGCGCCAGACCCGCGGCCAGAAGCCGCTCGTTAAGCAGTAACCCGTCCGGCAGCTCGACGTAGGCCACGATTCGATTGAACCGGCCGCGCATCCGGTGCGACTCGAGCATCAGCCGCACGGTCTTTTGCTCGCACTGTTGGCGAGTGAATTCGGTCGCGGCGTCAGCGAACGGCTCAGCGGATCGACCGGCGCGCGGATCGGCCTTCTCCGGCGTGTCGATGCCCCACAAACGAACCCGCGTCGTCGCCCGACCGCCGTCGGGGGCGTCCACCTCGATCGTATCACCGTCAATCACGCGCGTGACGACGAACGATTGGCCGTCGTATCGCCGCCAATCGCTGCCTTGGTAGAGCAGCCAACCGTGGTGGTCGGCCCACGAAAGCGCTGACAACGCAATCACCGCCACGATCACGACGACGATGCGGCGGACGGCCCGGGTTCGCACGAACCCGTCGGGCGAAGGGCCGGCGGGCCGGCGGACCCGGCGGCGAGCCGATCGATGCCCGCTTGCACCGTGGTTGCTTGACATCGTGTCCCCCTGCGATCCGGCCGGCGCGACGCGGATCGGTCAACCGCCGTGAACCAATTGGGACAGGTAATCCAGGCGGTAGAAACGCAGGACGGCCCCGATCAGGATGATCACCGCCCCCAGGTGCACGTAGGCCGTCACGTACGCCTTGTCGCGGCCTTTAAGCAAGCCAACCGATCGCGCCCAAACCAGAACAAAAAGAAGCAGCGCCAACAGCACCTTCGTGCCGATCAGCGCGTTGCCCACTGTGCCCATCGCCTTGTAGGTCGACCCCAGCATCACCCAGTTGTACACCCCGCTGACCACCAGCCCGCCGATCGCGAACCACACCAGCTTCGCAAACCGCTTCTGGACAAGCTGCATGACCGAGCCGCGTAAGCTTTCGTCGAGCAGACGGATGGCCGGCGTCAGACATACCACCATGAACGCCCACCCGCCCACGGCAACAATCGCCGACACGACGTGCAGATACCGCATCACAATCTGGACAACCGCGTGATCCATCACCGGTTAGCGTAGTGTGTACGACGCCGGGTGCAAGCGGCGGCACATTAGGTGGGAAATGCCCAATGACGAATGTCGAATTGATGCCCAATGACCAACCATGTATCAAGCCAACATGGCCTCACGGAACCATTGGTCAATGGGGCTTTGTCATTCTTGCGTCATTCGACATGCGTCATTTGCGCGGTTGCCGCTTGTGGGCCTGGATGCAGGCGGCCATCAGGACATGGCGCAGGCGGTCGAGGCTCAGGCCGCCGAGGAACTCGTCGGAGAAGTCCAGCCGAAGACGGGGCAGGCTGCGCAACTCATGGATGCAGTGCTCGCGATCGAGCGAGTAGATGTTTTGCACCAAGTCATTGAGAGATTGACTTGAACTCATGGCTGTGCTTGTTGCGGCGGCGGCGCGGCGGGGGATTACTCACACGGTTAAGTCGATGATCTTTCCCCGATGATCGGTCTGCCCTTGTGCGGGGCTTGGCAAAGCCGGCCGCGTCAGGGGCAAACGTGTGTTATCGGGCCTGACGCCGGGCATCTCCAGTAAACGCGGCAGCCCCACGGGCAACGGCGTGTCGTAAGGCCAGGCCTGCGGTCGGATTCGGTCGCACGGGTCGCAGGCCGGCTTGTGGTGATGAATGGGATGCGCGTGATGCACCGGCGGCGTGAACTGGTGCCGCCGTGCCATCAGCAGGTGCTTGCGCCGCAAATGACTGGTCGAGAACGGCCGGGCAAAACGGTCCGGCCCAAACCATCTCTGCCGCAGCAGCGTCACCGCCACACTGCGAATCGGTTGGATCAGCTTCATCTCTCCTCCTTGCACGGTTTGGCGTCTCGATCAGGCGACGACGTCCAGACCATTGCCGGCCTGACTCGTCTCAGGCTGATCGACGTAGGACGAAGTCCCGGTACTCTGCTGTGAACTGGCCATGAACGACGATTCATCAATCTGGATCGACGTGCTCCCCATCTGCATGCTCAACATCGCGCCGCCGGACAACAGCTCGAGCATCTGCTTCGCCGAATCCTTGCTGTCCTCGCCGAACAGCGCTTCGTAGATGAGCATGGCCACGAGGAACTTGAGGATGTCGTTGTTGGCCAGCGCCGGGTCGATCGCCCCGAGCATCGTGCTCACGTGCGTGTTGATCGACGTCATGGTGGTGCTGCTGCTGGAACCGACCATCGTGGTTGAACCGCTTGCACCGACGGTCCCGCTGCCCACCGAGCCGCCGACGGGCGCCGACGAACCGCTCGGGCCCGACTGCTGGGTGATGGAGGTGCTGGCTTGGATGGCTTGCATGATCGTCTCCCTGTAATGGCGTCTGAGGCCCCTTGTCTGGAACACCGATCCAACACAGACCACGCCAGCGACCGCCGCTAGGCACAAATAGACGTAACCTGCGTGTATACAATCGGTTAGGCAGAAAGACCCGCCCCTGACGGTCCCGCCGGTTTTAACGGGGCGCCGCACAGAGGCATCATGACTGTCGCCGCGGCAAGACGGCCTCGGGGAAACAAATGACGAATGACCAATGATTGTCCAATGACCCAATGACCCTCACCTATCAAGCCACCACGCCCTCACAGGACCATTGGCCATTGGGGGCTTTGTCACTGATTCGTCATTCGTCATTCGTCATTCATAAACTACCCTGGCCCGTCCCATCACGGTCCGACCGGAATCCTGCGCCCCCATGCGAATCGAAGAACTCGATTACGACCTGCCGCCGGACCGCATCGCCACCACACCGGTCCAACCCCGCGACGCGGCCAGGCTCATGGTGATCCATCGTCGCCGCAATCACATCGAACACCGCCATGTCCGCGACCTGCCCCAACTGCTCCACAGCGGCGACCTGATGATCTTCAACCACAGCCGCGTCCTGCCGGCCTACCTGGTCGCCCGACGCGCCGCCACCGGCGGCAAAGTCACCGGGCTCTACCTCAATGCGCCCATCCCGCCCGCTTCAGCGGCGACCACCGACGCCGATACACCCCCTGAACACTGGCACATCCTGCTCGAATCACGCGGCACACTCGGACAAGGTGAACACCTCATCCTCGACGATCACGCCCAACTCGAACTGGCCGATCGCCTCGACAACGGCCAATGGCGCGCCCGGTTGCACGCCGACGCCGACACGCTCACCGTCTTGTCACGCGTGGGTTCGACCCCCCTGCCGCACTACATCCGCCGGGCCCGTCGAGCAATGCACCAGCCCGAGGTCAACGCCCAGGATGCGGTGCACTACAACACGGTGTATGGCCGTGATCCCGGCTCGGTCGCCGCGCCCACCGCCGGGTTGCACTTCACACCCGAGTTGCTCGACTCACTCGACCGCACGGGCATCCAACGAGCCGCGCTGACACTGCACATCGGGCTGGGCACGTTCGCCCCGGTCCGCACCTGTCATCTTGAAGACCACCGGATGCACCCGGAGTGGTTCAGCACGCCGGCCGAGACGCTTGAGGCGATCCGCGCCGCCCGCGGCCGCGGCGGCCGCATCATCCCCGTCGGCACCACCAGCGTCCGCGCCCTGGAAAGTCTGCCCCAACCATTGCCCGACACCGGCCCATATGCCGCCGTCACCGACCTGTGTATCACGCCACCCCCGCCCGACGCGCCCCACGCCGCCGGCTTCAGCTTCCGATTCACCGACGCGCTGTTGACCAACTTCCACCTGCCACGCTCGACCCTCCTGGCACTCGTCGCCGCCCTGCCCGGCGTCGGCATCGACCAGCTCAAACACTGGTACCGCATCGCCATCGACAAGCAATACCGCTTCTACTCCTACGGCGACGCCATGCTCATCCTCTAATCATTTCATCCCAACCGCCAGCGGAATCGCCCGGCCGAGCCGACGACCCACAATCACCGCTACAATGGCGGCCGATGTCAGCGCGGACCAGCCGACACCCCGATGAGGTGCGCATGGCCTTCGGCGATCACCTCGAAGAGCTCCGCCGCCGCATGATCTGGGCGCTGGTGGGCGTGGGGGTGATGACCGGGATCGGGCTGATCTTCGGCCGGCCCATCGTCGCGTGGCTGTGCATCCCACTGGCCCAATCCCTCAAGGCAGCCGACCTGCCGCCCCAGACCATCGCCACCGCACCCACCACCGGGTTCGCCATCTATATGAAGGTTGCCCTGGTTGGGGGTCTGGTGCTCAGCGCCCCGTGGGTGCTCTACCAGGGGTGGAAGTTCATCGAACTGGGGCTGTACCAATCGGAGCGGAGGCTCATGTTCATCCTGGCGCCCTTCAGCGCAGCGATGACGCTGCTGGGCGTGCTGTTCATGTACTACATCATGCTCCCGGTCTCTCTGATGTTTCTCATCTTCTTCTCAACCGGCTACCCGGCGGTCGGCGGCGAGGAACCGGGGTTTCTGTTTCGCCTGCTCGCCCCAAACCAGCAGACACAACCCGCTGACCCGACCGACGTGCCACCGACCAACGACCCGCCGCTGAACGTGCCCATCCTCCGCACCGATCCGCCCGAACCCGCCGACGGCGACATCTGGGTCAAGGAACCCGAAGGCGAACTGCGGCTTCGCGTCAACGACCGAACACGCAGCATCCCACTCACCACCGCGACCCTCATGACCCCCCTGATCGAGATCAGGCAGTACATCAATTTCGTCGCGATGATGACACTCGGCATCACGATCGGCTTTCAATTGCCGCTGGTCATGCTGATCCTCGGTTGGTCGCGTCTCGTTGACCCGGCGTGGCTGGCCAGGTATCGCGGCTACTGCGTCTTCGCCTGCTTTGCCTTAGGCATGCTGCTGACCCCCGCCGACGTGCTGAGCATGGTCATGCTCGCCGTGCCGCTGTGGGGCCTGTTCGAGTTCGGCCTGATCCTGATGCGCTACACCTACCGCCGACACGAGACCGGGCCACAGGTCAACACGGATGAACACGGATAAAATGGATGTCAGTTGAAACGTGACCACGGAATCCCACACCGGTTCTGAGTTCGCCGAAGGCGAACGAAGGGCCGGATCACCTCCCCTTTCCACTTCCTGATTTCCTGATTTCCTTATTCATTCCTATCGGTGTTCATCCGCGTGCATCTGTGGCTTGTTCTATTTCACTGGTGGCGGTTCAAGAAGATCATCCTGTGTAATCGGCGATTCAAGTCGCTGTGCCTCGACGGCAACCGACAAATCGTATGGCCCCACCGCCGTGCGGCGCAGCGCCGCCAGATGACCGCCCGTGCCAAGAGCGCCGCCCAGATCACGGGCAATACTGCGGATGTACGTGCCCCGGCCGCAGGTGATGCGCACCTTCACCATCGGCCAACCATATGAAAGCAGCTCCACCGCATCCACCCGGACCGTCCGCACCGGCGGCGCCACCGTTTCACCCCGACGCGCCAGCTTGTACGCCCGCCGACCGTTGACATGCACCGCGCTGTGGGCCGGCGGTCTCTGCTCGATCTGACCGACAAAACGACTCAGCGCCCCGCGCAACGCTGCCTCACTCGGCGGGTCCGTCACGTCCACCGCCTGCCGCTTGCTCTCAAGGTCGTCGGTGCTCGTGAACGCCGACAGGTCGATCGACGCCTCATACACCTTGGTCAGCCCCATCAACTGCTCGACACATCGCGTTGCTTTGCCCAGGCAGCAGATCACCACGCCGCTGGCCAGCGGGTCGAGCGTGCCGGCATGGCCCGTCTTGACGCCCCCCGCCGCGCGACGCACACGCCGCACCACGTCCATCGACGACCAGCCCACCGGCTTATCCACCAGCAGCAGCCCGTTCAAACCTGACCCAATCTGTTCCCGACGCATCACCGTTGCGTTCCTTTACACGCTTGGCAGATCGAATAGGATACTTCCCGCGTCACCAAAGGCGACACCGGAGAGGTGGCCGAGTGGCTGAAGGTGCTCGACTGGAAATCGAGTGTGCGGGCAACCGCACCGCGGGTTCGAATCCCGCCCTCTCCGCTTCCCAAAACTTCTCCGCTGTAACTGACTGCCCGCCCGCTAGTTGAGAATTGGGCGGGCAGTTACGCAGACCGTTTTCCCAAAAAGTTCCCAATCTCCCCGCCACCTACGACCGCCGCGCCGGTCAACCTCGACCCCCAAGTGGCTGCGCCGCTCCTGCTGACGGGGCAGTCACTTGCCCTGCCAACTCGCTTTCTCGATGCGAGCCACGAGAGTCGAGGGGCGGATTGCCAGAGCTTTCATCCCGCATGTCCCAGATGACACCAGCATTTCTATGCAGCGCGGATCGCTCTCACCCGGTAGAATACGGTCGTTTCTCACGTTCAACCAGTGAATAAGCGGAGCATCTCATGGGTGACGCAGGCAAAGTTGTCTTGGATTCCACCCGGTTACAGCCGATCGTGATTCTCGGTGAGGCTGTATTGGCCGCGTTCTTGTTAGGCTGGCTTAATACCTCGTCGGTGCGAGGCTTCTTTCGATCTGGAGGCCAAGTACCGCCGGGTTGACTACTTATTCGCGCCGCTGCTGATGCTGGGCGTTCGGTACAAGAAAGGAGAATAGAGATGGAGCCTATTCGAGCAAAAATCCTGAAGGGAGATGAAGTTGTTCTTGACGGTGTAGATGTATGGTTGAGTGAAACACAGGTCCTAGCTCTCCATAGTTGGGATGGCCACTTTGATCTAGAACAACCCTCAGATGACTTGATGTCTGGTAGCTTTCGGATCGTCCTTGCAGACGGTCGCTCCGGTGAGTTCTTTGTCACAAACGTGAGTATTGGAAGCAACTCAAAGACAGGGGTCGACATTCAGGGCACAGGTCCGCTTCAGTAGCTGACCGTGTTGCGGAAGCAATTCGTTAGGCTGCGATTGCTGTTCCGGAACCATCGACAGCGATGCTGTTGGTCGGGGAATGCTTCATAGCCACCTGTTCCCGAACGCGACCCCGAACTGCGGCTGCTGGGCGAACTTCCCTGCCCCCTATTCCTTTGTCTGCGAAACTATGAACATTGACTAATTGTCGCTGCCAGGACAGGCTGTAGGGATCAGAATCGCGGCTAGTGGGTCGTGACGCGGGATCATGTGGAAGAATCCCGCCCTCTCCGTTCCATCTGTTGCCCGACCCAGCGCCCGCTCCCAAACATGGCACTTTCCGCCCGATCTTTGGCAACGATGCGATACAACTTTGACACACAATTGCAAACCGCATACTTTCATCATCGGGTACGCGTAGCCGGCCCGGCACCATTGGGGGTTTGACGATGACGCCTACACTCATCACGACAATCGTTCTGCTCGCCGGGGTCCTGATCGTCATCATGATGATCGTCCGCCTGTACAACCGGCTGGTGACGGGCCGAAACCGATTCAAGAATGCCTTTGCCCAGATCGACGTGCAGCTCAAGCGGCGGTACGACCTGATCCCGAATCTGGTGGAGACAGCCAAGACCTACATGGCCCACGAACGCCAGACGCTCGAAGCGGTCATCCAGGCCCGCAACACCGCCGTTTCCGCCGAACAAAAAGCCTCCGCCGACCCCGCCGACGCCGACGCCGTCAAGGGGCTGATCGCCGCCGAAGGCGTGCTGACCGGCACCATCGGGCGCCTGTTCGCGCTGGCCGAGAGCTACCCCGACCTCAAGGCCAATCAGAACATGATGCAACTCAGCGAAGAGCTGACCTCAACGGAAAACAAGGTCGCCTTTGCGCGTCAGGCCTATAACGACTCGGTCATGGCGTACAACACGCTCCGTGAGACGTTCCCCACCGCGATGATCGCCGGGCCGTTCAATTTCAAAGAGGCCCAGCTCTTTGAGATTCAAGTCGAGGCCGAGCGTGAGGCGCCCAAGGTTTCGTTTACATAACTGCTCAGACTCTTCACACCGTGCATTTCGTTGTTGAGTTCGTCTGGCCATGGCGATGGATTTCTTTGAAAGCCAGGACGTGGCCCGCCGCAACACCGGCCGGCTGGTCCTCTATTTTGTCCTCGCCGTGATCGCCATCGTGACGCTGGTGTATCTTGCGGTCGCGGCCGCCGTGCTGTGGTCTCACAGCCGCGGCGGCATGGCCGCCCCTTTCCAATGGTCAAACCTGTGGGACCTGAACCTGCTGCTGTGGGTCGGCCTGGGCACCGTGATCCTGATCGCCTCGGCCAGCTTATTCAAGATGGCCGCGCTCGCGTCCGGCGGCGGCATCATCGCCGAATCCCTCGGCGGTCGGCCGCTTGATCCCAACACCGCGAACCGGCTCGAACGAAGACTGCTCAACGTGGTGGAAGAAATGGCCATCGCTTCCGGCACCCCCGTCCCACCGGTGTACCTGCTCGACGATGCGGGGATCAACGCCTTCGCCGCCGGCTTTTCACCCGACAACGCAGTCATCGGCGTCACCCGCGGTGCCATCCAAACGCTTTCACGCGATGAAATGCAGGGGGTCATCGCACACGAGTTCAGCCACATCCTCAACGGCGACATGCGGCTGAACATCCGCTTGATCGGTATCGTGCACGGCATCCTCATCATCGGGTTGATCGGTTACTTCATCCTGCGTTCAAGCCTCTATTCCGGCCGATACCGCTCCAGTCGCCGACAGGGCAACCCCCTGCCGTTGATCGTGCTCGGCCTGGCGCTGATCGTGATCGGTTACGCCGGCATGTTCTTCGGCAACCTGATCAAGGCCGCCATCTCCCGCCAACGCGAATACCTCGCCGACGCCGCGGCCGTCCAGTTCACCCGCAACCCGCACAGCATCGCCGGGGCGCTCAAGAAGATCGGCGGGTGGGTCAACGGCTCGACGCTCGAAACGCCCAAAGTTCAGGAAATCAGTCACATGCTCTTCGGCCCCGGTGTCGCCGGGCTCTGGGGAGCCATGTTTGCCACGCACCCGCCGCTTGTCGATCGCATCCGCCGCATCACCCCATCATTTGACGGCGAGTTCCCCGAGGTCAGCCCGGTCACCGAACCGACCACCGCCGCACCCGCGATGGCCGCGGCCGCTTCCGCTTTTGCCGCCGCCGGTGCTCCGCCGCCGCAAGGTGCGCCCGACGCCGTCTCGCAGATCGGCCGGCCCACCACGGCGCACCTGGCTTACGCCGCCGGCCTGATCGACGCCCTGCCCACACGTATCAAACAGACCGTGCACGAACCCTTCGGCGCTCGCGCCGTCGTCTATGCGCTGCTGATCAACACCGAGCCAGAGCCACGCGATCGGCAGCTCACCCGCCTCGCCGAACACGCCGACCGCCCCGTTTATGACGAAACGAAAGCCATCCTGCCCTTGATGGAACAGCTTGACCCGGCCGCACGCCTGCCGTTGGTGGACATGGCCGTGCCCGCCCTGCGGGCACTTTCCCCCAAACAGTACGAGGCGTTCGGCAACAACGTGGACCAACTGGTCAAAGCCGATCAGAAGATGTCGCTCTTTGAATGGACGC
>JAZGCX010000075.1:0-2530 GCA_036477175.1 Phycisphaeraceae bacterium | reverse complement strand
CGGGTGGGCCTGGACCGCTCGTCTGTTACTAATGCATTGCGGTTACTACACTTACACGAATCAATGCAGCAGCTTGTGCGAGACGGGCTGCTCTCGCTGGGCCAGGCCAAGGCGTTAGCGGGCTTGGCGGATCGTGACCTTCAGGCGGTCCTGGCTAAGCGTGCGGCGGCCGAAGGTTGGTCGGTGCGTCAGGTTGAGGCAGCGGTCCGCAAGGCCGGCGACGGGGCAGCCGACACCGGCTCGAAGGCCCCGACGACGGGCCGGGCCGACAGTCGGCCGGCACTGCTGCGCGACCTGGAAGAACAGATCGGTCGGCAATTGCAGACCAAGGTCCGCGTCCGTTCCGGCCGCAAGAAGGGCACCGGCTCGATTACCATCGAGTTCTACAGCCTTGACCAGTTCGATTCACTTCTGGCACGCCTGGGCGTCGAAACCGAATAGGAACACGGTTCACCACAAACGTGGTGGCCTGAGGATTATCAGGCGTTCTTCGGGTCGCCAGGGTGGCGATTTAGGCCCATCCTGGTGATCGCTGTTCACTGGAAGTGATCGGCGTTCATCCGCGGGGTTGCTGAAGCGTCAGGCAGTGGATGGTGCCGAGGCCGACGGCCAGGTGTTCGCATCGGACGGGGACGACGTGGTGATCGGGCATGGCGCGTTCCAGGGTGCGAAGGGCCTCGTCGTCGGTGGGCTGGCCGAAGGTGGGGACGAACACGCCGCTGTTGGCGATGAGGAAGTTGGCGTAGCTGGCGGGAATCAATTGTCGGCCGCCGGGGCGGGACTCGGTGCGGGGGTAGTCGTAATAGATCGGGCGGGGCGTGGGCAGTTCGATCAGGTGGAGGCGGTGTCCCTTTTCGTCGCGGGCGTGTTTGAGGACCTGCCAGTTGAGTTCGAGTACGCGGTGATCGGGTTGGTTTCGCAGCGCGCGGGGTGCGGCGACGGTGCCTGGTCGGATGAACCGCGCGACGTTGTCGATGTGGCCGTCGGTGTCGTCGGCCTCGATCCCGCCGGGCAGCCAGATCACGTGCCAGGTGCCCAGCGCCTCGTGCAGGATGTGGATGATCTCGTCGCGTGAGAGGTGGGGATTGCGGTTCACGTTGAGCAGGCACTGTTCGGTGGTCATGACGGTGCCGCGGCCGTTGACTTCGATCGATCCGCCCTCGAGCACCACGTTGTGAATCCAGATGGGGATTTGGGCGTGCGCCGCCACGTGTTGCGGCACCACGTCGTCGTGTTCATACGGCTCGTACTTTTCGCCCCAGCCATTGAAGATGAAGTCATGGCAGGCCAGCTCACCGCGATGGTTGAGCACAAAGATCGGGCCGTAGTCGCGGATCCACGAGTCGTCGGTTGAGATGTTAAGCTCCTGGGTGGTGGTGATGAGCACGAACTGCCGCAGCGCCGCCAGCAGGTCCTGGGCCTGTCGCTGGGCCTGTTCGAGACAGCCGGGCCACGTCTGGGGGTCGTGCGGCAGTGTGAGCCAGACGCAGTCGATCGGCTCGAACTCGGCGGGCATGCGATAGCCCAACCGGCGCGCGGTGCGTCCGGGTTGCTTCAGTGAGCCGACGAAACCAGTGCGCGGGTGTTCGTGCATGGGGGTTCCGATTGCGCCGGCGTTGGCGTCTGGCGTTAGGTGTCGAGGAACCGCTCGGTCAAGTCGCCGTAGGCGTCGATCCGCCGGTCGCGGAGGAACGGCCAGCCCTGACGACAGTCGTCGATCCTTGAAAGGTCGCAGTCGGCGATGAGCACCTGCTCGTCTTTTTCGCCGGCCTGGGCGATGATGGTGCCGGCGGGGTCCACTACGAAGCTTGAGCCCCAGAACGTCAGGTCGTTTTCGACGCCGACGCGGTTGATTGCCGCGACGAACACGCCGTTGGTGATCGCATGGGCGCGTTGGACGGTGACCCAGGCTTCTTTCTGTTGAGCGTGCTGGCGGGCCGACTCTTCGGGTACCCAGCCGATGGCGGTCGGATAGAACAGAATCTGTGCGCCGCGGAGCGCCACCAGACGCGCCGCTTCAGGAAACCACTGGTCCCAGCAGACGAGCATGCCCGTTTTGGCGTATCGGGTCTGCGTCACGGGCCAACCCAGATCACCGGGCGCGAAATAGAACTTCTCGTAGAAGCCCGGATCGTCGGGGACGTGCATCTTGCGGTATTTCCCGGCGATTCGGCCATCGGTGTTGATCAGGATACAGGCGTTGTGGAACACGCCGGGCGTGCGCTTCTCGAAAAGCGAGGCGATGATCTCGACGCCCAGTTCCTTCGCCAGCATGCCCAGGCGGTTGGAGGTCGGCCCGGGGATCGGCTCGGCCAGGGCGAAGTTCGCTTCGTCCTCGGTTTGCGGGAAGTAGTTCGAGGCGAACAGTTCCTGCGTCGCGATGATCTGTGCGCCTTGCGCGGCGGCGTTGCGGATCAACTGTACCGCCTTGTCAAGGTTGGCCGGCCGATCGGCGCCGGGCGGACAGGCGTGTTGAATCAAACCGATGCGAACGGTGTGGTTCGGGCTCGGCTCCGTCGTGGTCTGTGAC
>JAZGCX010000074.1:0-2753 GCA_036477175.1 Phycisphaeraceae bacterium | reverse complement strand
GACGTGGTCGGCGTGGTGGTGGGTGAACAGCACGGCGTCGGCCCGGCGGATGCCGCCAGCTAGGCATTGCAGGCGCAGCTCGGGGGCGGTGTCCACGAGTATGTGTATGCCGTTGTGCTGCACGTGGATGCTCGGCCGGGTGCGGCGGTCGCGCGGATCGTCCGACGTACATACTTCACAGTCGCAGGCGATCATGGGGATGCCGTGCGAGGTTCCTGTTCCGAGCATATTGACCTTCATGCTGACTGTTCTACAGTCGAATGCCCGCTTATGCCAGAGGATCTCACAACTTGCATCGGTGGACCGTACGTTCGGCAGGGTTGTTGCCATCGTGTGCCGCATCATCTACCTTGTTGCCTATCTGATGATGGTTAGCACGATTCCACGACGCGTTCCCTGGTGTGCCGTTCTAATGGTGGTCGGTGCGTGTGCGCCCACCGCAGGCGATCTGGTGCAGCGGTTGGAGGACCGTGACCCGTTGACCCGCATTCGCGCGATTACCCAGATCACGCGCGCCCGTCAGACAGATTTGATCCCGAAACTGGTGGATCGCCTGGAAGATGAAGATTCCGCAGTGCGTTTCGCGGCCATTCTTGCGCTGGAGGACCTCACTGGATCGCGCCGAGGCTATGGCTATGCGGCGCGGAAATCGGAAAGGGCGAAATCGGTCGCAGCCTGGAGGGAATTTGCTCTTCGACAGGATGCGGCCGCAACTGCGGAGGTCGGGTCGAGTCCTTGAGATTTGTCGCGGGCCGGAGATCGTGGGATGGACGCATCATTGTGCGGAGAATCTGCTAAGTGACGAAGTCACAGCGGAATGGCCAGCCTTGGACCGATTTGTGCGTGTTTTGCTCCTGTGGCGGTGAGATCGCGTTGGAGTTAGAATTCCGAGGCGCGGTTAGGGCGTCCACACACTTGCGAGTTGCACACTTGTTATGAGCGAAATCATCAAAGAAATTCGGCGCGTGGATGATGCGGTCGTGGTTGTGGTCGTTGGTGAGCTGACGTTGCGCGAAGCGCCGGCGTTCCACGGCGCTCTGCTCGAATTGTGTGAAGAGTCGCCCGGAAACCTGGTCGTCGAGCTTTCGGAGGTCTCGTTCATCGACTCGTCCGGTGTCGGAACGCTGACCGACGTTTTTCGGAAGATGAACAAGCGCGGTGGGCGGCTGGCATTGGTCGGGCTGCGCAAAATGGTGCGCAGCGTGTTCGAGATCACCCGGCTGGATCAATACCTCGCCATTTTCGACACCGAGGAGGAGGCGCTGCGGTCATGAGCGACTCGCCCGCAGCCCGCCGCACGGGGAAGACGACGTCGCCGGTGATCCAGGCCGTCGAAGGCGTGGGGGTGCTGGCCGATCATCAGTTGCGGCAGGGTGCCGGCCTGATTCGGAGCATCGGCGGCATGGCCTCCATGTTCGCTGATATAATTGTCTGGTGTTTTCGCGGTTTCTTTCGGCCGGGCGTCCGGCTGAGTCGGGCGGCGCTGACCACGCAAATGCTGCGCGTCGGCGTGGACAGCATCGGCATCGTTATCATTGTCGAGTTCTTCATTGGGTCGATTCTGGCACTGCAACTGGCCCCAGTGCTCGCCAGCTACGGGCAGCTCGATCAAGTTGCGGTGGTGATCGCCATTGCCGTGGTGCGCGAGTTGGGCCCGCTGCTGACCGCCATCGTGCTGAGCGGCTATGCCGGTGCATCCATCGCAGCGGAGCTCGGCGCCATGGTCGAAGCCGAGGAAATCAAAGCGCTCCGCGCGCATGCCTTGGATCCGATTCGTTTCCTCATCGTTCCCCGTTTTCTGGCAACAACGGTGATGATCGTCGGGCTGGCCGTCATCGCCGACATCGTAGGTGTGTTCGGCGGATGCCTGACCTCGTGGGCCGTGCTGGGCGTGTCGCCACAGGTTTATGTGGATATAACCCAGACGGCGTTGGTGGCCAAAGACTTCATCACCGGGCTGGTCAAGGCCGGCGTGTTCGGCATGTTGATTGCCACGATTGCATGCTATCAGGGACTCAATGTTTCCGGCGGAGCGGTGGGCGTCGGGAGGGCGACGACCGCGACCGTCGTGCAGTGCATCGTGGCCATCATCGGCATGGACGCGGTGTTCACTGCGGTATTCTACGCGTTCGGCCTGTGATCACATTCGACGGTCGGTCTTATGGCAGAGGAAGACATCGTTATTTCAGTTCGAGATGTTCGCAAGACCTTCTCGAATGCCCAGGGCGAAACGGTCACGGTTCTCGATGCCGTGACGTTTGACGTGGTTCGCGGCGAGACGCTGGTTGTGATGGGCGGCAGCGGTTGCGGCAAGAGCACGCTGCTGAATTGCCTGATCAGCGAGTACGACCTCGACGGCGGGCACATCACGTTTAAGACTCGAGATATGGACTCGCCGGTCGATATCGTCGGTATGGATGACGGGGCGCTAAATGAAATCCGCAAACGCTTCGGCATTCTGTTCCAAAGCGGCGCGTTGTTCAATTCGATGACGGTGGGCGAAAACGTCGCCTTGCCATTGCAGGAGCATTCGGTGGTCGATCCGACGGTGATCGATATTGTGGTGACATTGAAGCTGCAGCAAGTCAAGATGTTGCCGCATCGGGACAAAATGCCGGCCCAGCTCTCGGGCGGGCAGAAGAAACGCGCCGGGCTGGCCCGGGCCACTGCGCTGGACCCGGAAATCCTGTTCTATGATGAACCGTCGGCGGGCCTAGACCCAGTGACATCGACGGCCATCGACGAACTCATGA
>JAZGCX010000073.1:0-2553 GCA_036477175.1 Phycisphaeraceae bacterium | reverse complement strand
ACAACGGTTGGCGACGGCGGTGGTATTCGGGACAGTCACCTATTATTTCGATGGGATCTTGGGTGCCGAGGTTCATCAGTCATTAGTGATTGACGTTTGTATCCTCACCACGGGACGGGTGCCACTGGTGCCATGACCAGAGGCGCCCCGCGGCGTGTCACGCCGCGGCGATTTACGTTACGACGTTCGTGTTGCGGCGGGAGCGGCGGCGGCGCAGCACCGGCGGGCGGGGCACTTCGCGGCCGTAGAGCAGCCCGCCGCTGATGTGCGTGACGAACTGATTCCACGTGCCGGCCGGATCGGTGGCGGCGGCGTACTGCGGTTGCCAACACCGCTTGCAGGCGAAACGGTCACCGGGCGAGCCGGGGCGTCCACGAGCCCGGCTACCTCCAATATGTCGTAAGCCGCTGTTACTTGAAGACCGCCGGGGCCGGGGCGGAGGACCGCCCGGCTCGCTTGTGACGGCCCGGCTCGCTAGACCCTGAACCCGAAGTCCGATACCCTAATGACTGACAGGATATTGAAGCTTTGACACCCGCCCGGTCGATCCGAGCATTAGTCGGTCCGGCTGGGCCGTTGGACCTTTACGATGCAGCACACACTTGCCGTTATCTTCGGGATGCCCGGTTGGGCCGAGTTCGTCCTGCTTGCGGCGCTTGGGGTGCTGATCTTCGGCAAGCGGTTGCCGGAGGTCGGCCGCAGCATCGGCAAGGGGATCGTCGAGTTCAAGAAGGGCCTGGGGGGCATCGAGGACGACATCGACAAAGCCGGTTCACGCCCCGCCCCGCCCCCGCGGATTGAGCAGCCGCCGCCGGCGGCCTCGACGACGGATACCGCTCAGAGCCAGGCGACCTCAACCGACAACTCCACGTCCGAGCACACCGTTTGACCGTCGGCTGCGCCCGCCGGAATCCGGGACGTGTCGTGTCCCGGCTGCGTGCATCGTGCTGCCGTCTGATTGCCATGCGTGTTCGACCCGCCGGTCGCTCATCGCTACACTCGCCCTTGCATGGCAGGCAAGTCTCCACCGTGGTTTGTTCGTCGTGACATCGACGGGTTCTTCGGCCTGTTCATCGACAACCTGGTTCAGCTTCTGGTGATCGCCACGCTTTGCCCGACGGTTGGTGGCATTCCGTCGGAGGTGGTTAACCGCTACATCCTGCCCGGCGCGGCCGTGTCGCTGATCATCGGCAACCTGTTTTACGCCTGGCAGGCAAGACGACTGATGATCGCCACGGGGCGCGATGATGTGTGCGCCTTGCCGTACGGGATCAACACGCCCAGCGTCTTTGCGTATCTGTTTCTCATCATAGGGCCGGTGTACCGTAACGCCGTCGCCGACGGCATGGCGCCCGACCAGGCGGGGCGGCTTGCCTGGCAGATGGGGTTGTTTGCCTGCATGCTGAGCGGGGTGGTCGAGTTTTTCGGCGCGTTCGTCGCCGACTGGCTGCGTCGCCACACGCCGCGTGCGGCCCTGCTGTCGGCGCTGGCGGGCGTGGCCATCACGTTCATCGCGATGACATTCGTCTTTCGCATCTTCGGCTCGCCGTTGATTGCCATCCTGCCCATGATGGTGTTGCTCGTCGGTTACGCCTCGGGCACACGGATGCCGATGGGCTGGCCCGCCGGACTCGTTGCCGTGTTGCTCGGCACCGTCATCGCCTGGGGATTGCATCTGTCCGGTTTCGATACCTGGCATCCCGACGGTCGGATCGGAATCAGTTTCTACCCGCCTACGCCTGTCATCGGTGACATGATCGCGCTGCTGCGTGATCCCAAGGCCTGGCAATACATGAGCGTGATCTTCCCGATGGGCCTGTTTAACCTGATCGGCTCGCTTCAGAACCTGGAGAGTGCCGAGGCGGCCGGCGACCGTTACCCCACGCGTTCTTCGCTGGCGGTCAACGGGCTGGGCACCTTTGCCGCGGCGATGTTCGGCTCGTGCTTCCCCACCACCATCTACATCGGACACCCCGGCTGGAAGAACCTCGGCGCTCGCGCCGGCTACTCCGTCCTCAACGCCGTGGCCATCACGCTGTTGTGTGTGATGGGACTGGTCACGGCCGTCCAGCGGTTCGTGCCCTTCGAAGCGGCGCTGGGCATCCTTGTCTGGATCGGCATCATCATCCTGGCGCAGAGTTATCAGGCGGTGCCGAAGAAGCATGCGCTGGCGGTGTCGCTGGGGATCATCCCTGCGCTGGCCGCCTGGGCCTTTGTGTTGATCGACAGCACGATTACGCAGGCGCGCTTCGCAGCCGCCAACATCTCCGCCGAAGCGGCGGCCGGGTTGAACCTGCACGACCTCAATGCCGCGCTGACCCGAGCCGACTTTCATGTCGGCGGTTTAATCGCCCTGAACCAGGGCTTTCTCATCACCTGCATGATCTATGCGGCCGTGCTGGTGCACATCATCGACGGCAGGCTGTTGCGTGCGGCTTCATGGATGTTCGTGGCGGCGGTGCTTTCCGCCATCGGGTTGATCCATGCCTACACGCTGGTGCCGGCCGGAGTTCTCAACAAGTTCATGTCATTCGACTCCGTTACGTCGCTTGT
>JAZGCX010000072.1:0-3392 GCA_036477175.1 Phycisphaeraceae bacterium | reverse complement strand
AGCAGCATTGTGAACAGCACCGGTTTGGCGGGGTTGACGTTCGCTGTCAATAGTGTCACCCTGGAGCTGGACGCGGCGTTGGGCGGCGACGCCAACCTGGACGGCATGGTCAGCATCGCGGACTTCGCGGCCCTGCAGAACAAGTTCAACCTGCTCGGCGATTGGGGTGATGGTGACTTCAACGCCAGCGGGGACGTCACGATCGCCGACTTCGCCATATTGCAGAACAACTTCGGCATGAGCGTCGCCCCGGCGGCCGTGCCCGAACCGGCCAGCCTGACGCTGTTGGGGTTGGGCGGACTGATGTTGCTACGTGGTCAGCGGCGGCGGCCATTTGGCAATATCGGACACAGTTGACCGGCTCGCGTCGTCCTCGACCGACCCGACTTCACCGATGAGCTAATGGGGCAACTTGACGGAACCACGGGGGCCGGTAACCGTCTGTCTGCCCGCGGGTCTGTAATCTCTGCCGCTCGTAGCCACATCTGCTTGCCTAAGGTTATCGGTTAATCAGCCTGGCGTTTCTGACCGATTCAAGGTCTGGTTATGCCCCTTTAGATAGGGCCGGCTCATGCCAGAGACGCCAAACCAGCAGCAGGTACAGTCCGAGAATCCCGGTCCGGACAGCTACCTGACCGTTCCGCAGAACTGGGACGAGATGCATGCTCAACTGGAGCAGGTGCAGCAGGCGTTCAATCACGCGAAACGGTTGGCTGATTTCCTCGCCGAACAGGAAACGGCACAGAAGAACGCCCTCGAACAGGCTCGTCAGGCATTCGCCGCCGAGATGCAGGCCCAGCGTAAGGAGCAGCAGGCCTGGCTCGACAGCGAACGGCAGGAGGGCGAAGCCCGCCGCCGGCAGATCGAGGAGCAGGCGGAAGAATTTGACCGCACGCGCCGGACCATCGGTGATCGTGAGGCCAAGCTCGACGAGCGACAAAAACAAGTCGAAACCGAGCTGGAAGCACGCCAGAAGGATCTGGACGCACGCAAGCAGGAACTCGATCAGCGCCAGGTCCAGGTCGACGAATGGACCCTGCAGCACAGTGCCAGCCAATCGGCCCTAAAACAGCAACAGGCGCAGCTGGTAAGCGAACGAGAAGACATCGAAGCCCGCCGCCGTCAGCTCGACAAGCAGGAGAAAATACTCAACCGCACGCGCCAGGCCGTCCTCGAGGTGCAGCGGATGTTATCGGAGACAGAGCGGTCCATGCTCCAACGCGGCAAGTGGCAGCGCGCCGTCCGATCATTCATCAGCGTGCTCGCCTTCTTGTTCCTGCTCCTGATGATCACGTACACCGTCGGCGGCGAGTTCGCGCCAACCCTGTTTCAGGACCTCCGCGCTTACCTCGGTGACAAGGTCCTGCTAGGTGCGGCCGCGACGGTCATGGCCCTTCTGGTCGGCACCCTCTTTGTCCTGGCCAAGATCCGACGATCACCTGAGACCCAGCCCGGCCACGCGGGTAACCTCACGGATCATGACAGTTCACCTCCTTCGCGTGAGCAGAAATCAAGTCCTCCGTCAGAATCGCCCCCTTTTGAAAAGCCCGAGGGACGATCTACGGGCCGCATCTGGGGCGACACGCTCGAATGCAGCCTCGGTACCGTCATCGACCTTTCCGCATCAGGGATGCGGGTTCACCGCAGAGCCGGGCGTATCATCAAGCCGGACACGACGATTACCGTGACGCTGCAATCCGCTGTAGGCGCATTGCAGTTGAAAAGTCGTGTCGTGTGGGCCCAAAAGATCGGGTTTTGGCGGCAGGAAATTGGTTTGAAGTTTCTTGATGTGTCGCCGGAACTTCGAACCGCTCTATCCAACCTCGGCGCCGCAGCCGGCTGACAACACCTGCGGCTAAATCACCGTGCGCGATGATGCGCTGTTTTGCCACCGCGAGCCGGCTCGTCCCCGAGCCCGGCCGGGGCCGAGGACGGCCCGGCTCGCTTGCCGGGGCGCCACATCACGCACGGTTGTGTAGATGCGATCATTCATCCCATGTCCCCGCAGGTCGTGATTCGGCTCGGTTGTCGAACTGAAACGGAATACGCGCAGGAGTCATGAGACCCCCGGGCGCCCGACGTGCACGGCGAACTGCTCACCAAGGTGCTCAGCACCTGCATCCGCACCGAAGCAGAACCGGTCACGGCCCGGCGACCGTGTCGCTGGGAGACAGACCGAGTTGCGTGATCTTGGCCGCCGGGACCACAGCCTTGATCTTTCCCGTCGTCTCGTCGTATTCCCAATCGGCGGTGTTGTCGGCGGCGAGGGTGGACCCGTCGGTGAAGGGGTTCTCCGGGGACACGGTCAGATATGGCCCGTAATCCGTGCCCGGGTTGCCGTTGACGTCGGTCTTACCGGTGAGATTGCCCCACATCTGCGCTAGAGTCGGATACCTCGCATTATGGCTCACATGGTAAATTTTTAGCTGCTTGCGGACCGTCTGCAGTTGTGTCAGCACGTTGCTGCGCTTGGCGGTTTCGCTGGCCTTGGTGAAGTGAGGGATGACGATCGCCGCCAGGATCGCCAGGATCACGACGACGATCAGGATCTCGATGAGCGTAAAAGCTCGCGAGGGGTAACTGCGCTTTCGCTTCGTAAGCATGACCATCACTGAACTTTGCCCCAACACGGATCCTCCAAAGCTCTCACCAAACCACTGAAGGCCCGATAATCGCGGCAATGCCTTCGTCCCATTGCCCGACCAACCAGGGAAGAATGATCACCTGTTCCATGGCACAACCCCGTTCACGGCCGGTTACGGGCACCAGCCGACGCCCGGTTCACCCCCAATACCTCCAGCACCGGGGCACGTCGCCCCCGGTCCCGCATATCCGACCAGCGCAGAAACGTCGTGCCCCGTCTTAATTGTTCTCTGATCCTGTTTTCGGTCGTTTTCGCAGATACGTTTACCAGGCGCCCCCCACTTTCTGGTCGATCCGTGGGCGGACAGACCATTCCACCGGTCTAATCACCGCAGATTAACGGGTACCCAGACGATTCAGACGCATCGGACATAGGCGCCCCAAAGTGAAACTGGCCGTTCGACGATACAGCTAAGGAGCCTGCGCCGGTCGAAGTGACTCGTTTTCGAGGCCACTGTCCGATAACTCGCTCCGAGGAGGTGATTGAAAGTTTGAAGGTGGCCCGTACGAATTCCGGCTCGGCCTCGGCACCGACGCCAACGCACCTGTTGCCCCGTTCAGGCCTTCGGTTGAAGGCCACGGCGGTCGCCGTGGCGGCGATCCTGCTCGCGCTGGCGGTCATGGCGACCGCGAGTCTCGTGCAGGTCAGCCAGCAGATCGCGCATCAACAGCGGCTCACCGCCGACGCCATTGCCATTGCCTTTGCTCAGGCCACCGAATCAGCGCTGGTCGAAGGCAACGAGATTGAC
>JAZGCX010000071.1:0-4241 GCA_036477175.1 Phycisphaeraceae bacterium | reverse complement strand
CCTTTGCGCTGGAGGAGCCGGCCGAGCTGGAAGCCCGGGCGATCGACAAGCTGCGCACCAAGGGGGTGGATGCGATCGTGGCCAACGCTCTGGACACGATGGAGTCGGACTCCATCGTGCCGGTGTGGCTGACGGCCGGCGGCCAGGGGACGGCCGAGCCGCACCGCGAGGCCCCGGGTCGCATGACCAAAGCCCGGTTCGCTCGGTGGCTGATCGAGCGGATCAGCCGGCTGTAACCGGTTCTCGGCCGGACCCTGTGGTTCGACAAGAGACACTGGCGAGCCGAAACCGCCGCCGCGCAACAGATTTTGTTGCATCGGGCTTCGGGCCGGGCTAGTCTTAGGTTGTTCGGCGTGGGTGTCGGACGCGCCACATCCAACCGCGCCGACGACGTGGGGTCAGACAATATGGATATGACGGTTCCCTGTCCAGGGTGTCAAACACCGTTGCACGTTCCCAAGGAATCGGCGGGCCGAAGAGCGCGCTGCCCGGCGTGTCACACCCGCTTCGTGATCCCCTCGCAGCGCGATGTGATGGAGGAAACGATCAGCGGTTGGCTGACCGAGGGCCTGGACGACGACCTGCTCGACGACATCGAGCCGTCACGGGGCGACACGCTGGTCGGCGTACCGGCGCGCCAGGCAACGCCGCTGCCGGCCGCGACGGAACCGCCGCCGACCAAGCCGGAACCGGGTGAGCAACCCGGCGCAACGGCCTCGGAGCCGCCGCAAGCCGAACTGGCACCGGCCGAGACTGACACGGCCCCGGTCACCGAGCCCGGCGCCGCCACGCCGCCGGCCGCGGACCTGTCGTACCCGACCGAGCTGATCCCGGCCGAATCGCTGCCGTATCTGGTTGTCCGCGAGTGCTCGCAGGCGGGGGTGCTGATAGCGTTCGACGCGCGCTGGCTGACGCACGAGGGCTTCCGCTCCTCGCCGCCGGTCAGGTGCATCTTTAGCGGGGTGCGTGACCGCAACGAACTGTGTGCCCGGCCGATGGCGTTTATGGACCGGTACCGAGGCCCGGAGCGGTCGCCCAGCACCGTCGAGTCGCGTCACGAGCTGCGGCCCCGCGCCAATCAGGACCACCGCGAGATCGTCCGCATGATGGGCCGGATCACCTCAATGCCCCCGCCGTTCGACAGCCCGGTGCCCTACTTTGTCAGCAAGCACCACATGGCCAGTTCCATGTCGTGCCGGGTCGAACTCCGCCCGGACGGCGGGTACACCTGTCAGGTGCGGGTGCCGGACGGTCGGGTGGCGCTGGAGTGGCTGGCGCGGGTCAACGGGACGTGCGGCCCCGAGTACGAGCTGCTGCGGACGGAGGTGGCGTTGCTCGGCTCCGATGCGTGGCGGGCGCTGCCGGAGAAAGTGCGGCAGCGGTTGCAGGTCTG
The DNA here is from genome assembly GCA_036477175.1 of Phycisphaeraceae bacterium. Lineage (GTDB taxonomy): Bacteria > Planctomycetota > Phycisphaerae > Phycisphaerales > Phycisphaeraceae > JAZGCX01. The sequence continues at coordinate 2,848 of JAZGCX010000071.1, read as the reverse complement.
GGCCAAGTTCGAGCCACGCGAGCACTTCCGCCTGTACCTCAGCGACGCCGACTTCGGCTCACACGACGTCGGCCTGGCGGGATTGGTCGTCACCAACCGGCGGCTGATCTTCCACAAGTACCACCACAGCGGGGACGTGCGTTTCGACGAGGACGCGGCCCTGCTGGTCCGCATCGATGGGAAGGTGGCCAGCATCACCCTCAACGCCCGCGGCCGCCGCGCCAGTATCGGCAAGATCAACTTCAAAGAGATGAGCCGCCTTATGGAAGCCGTCGCTTCGGCGCCGAAACTGAAGTTGGAGATGTCGTCGAGATGACCAAGCCCGAATGACGAATGACCCATCACCAATGATTGACACGGTGTCCGTCGATTGGTCATTTGGGCCTGGTCATTTGTCCGAGCTTTGCTCCGACGCCAGGCGTTGCTCGGCAGTCATTTTTTGTTTGCCGCGGATCAGCAGCTTGATCGGGACCTCGCTGAAGGGGAGCAGGCCGCGCAAACGATTGATCACGTACCGCTGATAGCCGGCGTCAAACAGCGACGGGTCGTTGACGAACAAGGCGATTGTCGGCGGGTCGGTGTCCAGTTGCGTGACGTAATAGACCTTCGGCCGCTTGCCGAGTTTCGATGCGGGCATGTGCCGGGCGAGGACCTGTTCCATCACGCGGTTAAGTTCGCCGGTGGCGACGCGGTGGCCGGCCTGGTCGTACAGGTTGAGCGCCATGGCCACGGCGTCGCGCACACCCTGGCCCTTCTTGGCGCTGGCGAACACGAGCGGGGCAAAGTCCAGACCCTTCAGCGCGTCGTCGAGGTAGTCGGCGTACTGCTGCTGCGTGTAGTTCTGTTCGGCCAGGTCCCACTTGTTGACCACGATCACACATGGGCGGTGGTGCATGATGATCTCGTTGGCCAATTGCCGGTCCACCTGGCTGATCGGCACGGCCGCGTCGATCAGCAGCAACACCACGTCGGCACGGCGAACCGATCGCAGCGACCGGTGCCGGCTGTAGTAGTCGATGTCGCTCCGCAGGCTCTTGGTCTTTCGCACGCCGGCGGTGTCGATCGCGGTGAAACTGTGGCCGTTGAGCTCGAACCGCACGTCCACCGAATCGCGGGTGGTGCCTTCGGTGTGACTGACGATGACGCGGTCGGCGCCGGCCAGGGCGTTAACCAGCGTGCTCTTGCCGGCGTTGCGCTTGCCGACGATGGCCAGCAGCACTCCTTGAGGTGTTGCATCGGGCGAAGCGGCGACGTGGTGCCAGTCGAGGGTGTCGCGGATCGCTTCGAGCAGTTCGCGTTTGCGGTATCCGCTGGTGGCGCTGACCATGACCGGGTCGCCGAAGCCCAGTGGCGTCATTTCGTAGGCGGCCGGCTCGAGCGGTTCGCCGTCCACCTTGTTGGTGACCAGGAGCACGGGCGTGGCCGTGGCGGCGGTGCGCAGCATCCGCGCGACCTGTTCGTCCAGCGGGGTGATACCGGTTTGGATATCCACGACGAAAAGGATCAGGGCCGCGTCGGCGATGCCCAGCGCGATCTGTCGTTCAACCTCGGCGGTCAGGTCGGCCTCGTCCTGAATGCCGAACCCGCCGGTGTCGATCAACTCGACGGACCGGGCAGGTTCATCGTCGGCATCGGTCGGCGGCAGCTCGACGGTCGTACTGACGCGGTCGCGGGTGACGCCTGAGGTTGGATCGACGATGCTGATCCGCCGCCCGGCCAGCAGGTTCAACAGACTCGATTTGCCGACGTTCGGCCGGCCCACAATGACGACTTTGGGCAACATGGAGCGGTCCAATGACGAATGACGAATTCCGAATGACGGAAGAATGACAAATGTCCAATGGCGAATGGCAAGTTCGTGTTCGATCATCCATTGGCACAGGGCGAATTCTCTGACCTCATTCGTTATTCGTCATTCGGATTTCGTTATTTCCATCCGTTTGTTCCACAGTTCCACCGCTTCGGGTGGACGGGCGTATAACGGTAACAGCTTCAGCGGATCGGTAAACTCACCGCGGTGTGCCATGTCCCGGCCAATCCGCCAGACGACGTCACTTGTGGGCACGGCCAAAGCCCGGTCCAGCAATTCCACGTGGCCCGGCCACTCGAAGTCGGGCAGAGGGTCACCCATGACGGCCAGCGGTGCGGGGGCGCTCTGACACAGTTCAGCCGGCGTCATCAGCGCCGGGTCGATGATCTTCCGCCAGCGGTGATCGGCCATGCGATACACGGCCGCGTACATCTGATCGCGTTTGGTGTTGAGGCACACGGCCAGGTGCGGCCGATCGGTCGGCGCGTTTTCGGCCACCACGTCGATCGTGGGCACGGCGACGAGTCTGGCATCAAGCACGTAGGCAAACATCTTGGCGGTAGCCACCGCGATCCGCAGGCCGGTGAACGAACCGGGGCCGATCGACACGTACACCTGACCGATCTGGTTCGGTTTGACACGATGCTGTTTGCACAGCCGGTCGATCGCCGGTGTCAGCTCGATCGCGTGGCGGTGCGGCTGGGGGATCGCCACCGTGCTGATCAACTCATCACCGCGTCCGAGGCTGACCGACCCCTGGCGGCAAGAGGTCTCAATCGCCAGGTTGTATGGGTTCGGAACCTCGCGCATCGGGACATTGTAAGCCATCGCCGCGACCGCGTTGCGGGCGGGCTATTGATTCGGATGTGGGGCTGTGAATAGCCCGCTGACAACGTCGGCGCCGCGTTGCGGGTGGGCTATTGATTCGGATGTGGGGCTGTGAATAGCCCGCTGACAACGTCGGCGCCGCGTTGCGGGTGGGCTATTGATTCGGATGTGGGGCTGTGACTAGCCCGCCGACAACGTCGGCGCGGGGTT
>JAZGCX010000070.1:0-3875 GCA_036477175.1 Phycisphaeraceae bacterium | reverse complement strand
GAACCTTTTTGCGCCGCCGGCCTACAAAATCGCTTGACAATTAAGTCATCGGATGGTATTATCCGATAAGAGAAAGGGAAACACGGGGCCGATTGACAAGGCCTGCATACGAGGGTGTTTCCCAGCGTGACGGAACAGGCCGACCGTGTAGGGCATTTCGGTCCGGAATAAGCCCCCCTGCAGAGAACACGGCCGGCCTTTTCTATGCGCCGCTGTCGCAAAAGCACCGAAGCGGGCCCCTTGAGTGATACGGGCCGCCAAGGTGATAGCGCGGTTCGGTGATCTTGGCGCGCTTCCCGGATCGCCCCAGCGTTCCTGAAATGAGTGTGTATTGGACCACCCATCAGCGGTCTGTGTTTTCGCCGACGGATGATCCAAGGCCGTGAAGCCGACGGGAGCCGGTGCTAATCGCCTCAGTCCGTATTGCCGAGGTGGATGAGGTTCTCGAACTCGCCGGAGTGGCCATAGGACTCGCCGTAGTAGGTGCTCAGCTCTTTGACGAGGTTGTCGAAGTATTCTTTCGAGCGGTGGTTTCCGTTTTCGTCGGCGTACCAATCCATGAGGCTTGCGCAGCGTTTGGCGACTTGCTTACGGATGTGTTTGCGCATGCCCGACTCCCACAGGCTCGGGTTCAGCACTTCGTCAAAGTGGTCCGAGATGAACATGGCAAAGAACCTGGGGTCCAGCCGGACGTGCGAGCTGAGCTTCCAGTACTCGCCGTTACGGACGAGGATCGGCGGGCGGACCCTGCCCTTGATCCGGGTCGGCTGGGTCAGGTTGCGGAAAAAGAGCATGCCGACGTAGTTGGCGGCCAGGTCGGCGTTGGAGTACGAGCCGGCCGTGCCGTAGCCCAGCGCGCCGTTTTCACCCAGCAGGCCGTCGTTGATCAGGCGAAGGGCTTTGGCCACGCCTTTCGCCTCATCGCCGCTCTTGCGCAACTCCTTGCGATAATCCTTGTAGTAGATGTAGCCCATGTCGATGAGGTGGCCGAACTTGTCCGTGCCCATGTACGTGCCGTAAACCTTGATGTTGGATGCCTTCCAGAGGCGGAAGAACTGCCTCGGGTCGAGCGGGAAGTACAGCCCCTGGTAGATGGTGTCAAAATCGCCGGCTTTGTAAGCGGTGAGCTTGCCGGGGTGTTGCTCTTTCACCTGGCGGGCGCGGATTCCGCGATCCGTCCCCTCGATCAGGTCCATCGCGCCGGGGAAGGCACCGCGAACGCAACGGGCCACGCCATCGGGCAAGTGGCAGTCTTGAAGTGTTTTTGTCGGGTTGGGCGCCAGCCACGTGTCGGTTGAGTGATACGTTTTGTTGCCCTGCTTGACCGCCTTGTCAATCCTGCGGTTCAGTCGCGTAACGCCCTCTTCGATTCTACTGATGAAGTATTCGTTGAAGTAGTCGCCGAGGTCGGCCAGTTCCTTGTCTTTCGGAACGGTGAACTGATCGACTTCATGAGCCGGGCACACCGCCGGCAAGCTCCACAACACCGCCAGAGCAACCGAAACCGCCACGCCCCTGCGAATCCCGCTATCACGTGTCATCATCTCTTCCCTCCACAACTCAGACGATATGTTAATCCCACCGCCGCCCCGACCGTACCAGTGCTGACATTATACCCCATGATTTCACCCGGGGTATGCTTCACCTCACAACAACTTTGACGTGACGGCGAGGGCCGCGCTGTAAAACAATGCAGCCATGGGAAGATGGGTTAGTTGTCTCGATTATGTCGGCTAACAAAACCACGTCGGTCAATACGATGCATATGCCAATGGTCACTTCACCGTCAAGACGCAACGGGCCCTTCTTTACTGACCGGATTTGATCTGATAGACGCGGGCGATGATCTGTTGCACGTCGGTGGGGCGGGCCTGTTCATCGTCGTCGGCCGCGGCCAGGACCTGATCGATCCAGGCGATGGCCTGGGTGCGGTTCTCGCCGAGTGTGAGCAGGACCCCCATCGCTTCGCGGGCAACGGTGGTGCCGGCGCGTCGGGCCGGGGCCTCGGACGTTGACCCGGTGGATGAGCCGGCGTATGCCGCAGCGGCGACAAAGGGATCGACCTTGCCGCGGAGGGTGGCGACGATGGTTTCGGCGGTGCGTCGGCCGATCTCCGGCAGGCTCTGGAGCAGCGCCAAGTCGCGGTCGGCGATGGCGGCAGCGATCTGGTCGGTCGCCAACGTCATGGCACGCAACGCGCGGCGGTGGCCGATGCCTTTGCAGGTGACGAACAACTCGTAGAAACGTCGGTCCTCGGTGCTGAGGAAGCCGGCGAGCCGGGGCACGAGCGTGGCGCCCTGGTTGAGCGACTCGATGAACTGAAGGGTGTGCAAGGTGACGGGCGAGCCGACCGAACCGGCCAATCGGGCGGCGGCAAACGATGGCAGGAGCACCTGGTGGGTCAGGCCGCCGACACCGGGCGTCGCGATGCGGACAAGGGCGGCACCGTGTTCGATGGCGTCCAGCGTGCCTTCAATCTTGGCAATCATGGCGGTAGATGATACAAGCGTGGCGTGGCGGGTGCGGCGAAGCGCTGACGGCGGCGGTCGCAATGCAACTGATGGGGTCCATGCTGATCGTGACGGTGCTGACGCTGGCGTCGATGGGCGCCGGCTGGTTGAAGGTGCAGGATCAGCACCGCCAGCTCAGTACGTACCAACCGATCCAGGCGATGGTGGCTCACGCCGAGGTGCGTTGGCTGGGTCGAGGTAAATACACCGCTGCGATCGAGTACCGCTACCGCGTCAATAACCAGGAATACACCACCAACCGCCTGGCGCCGCTGTTGCCGCGAGGTGACAAAGACTGGGCCGAGAAGGTGGTCAAGGACCACGGCGAAGGCAGTTTTGTGTCGGCATACGTGAACCCGGCGGACCCGGCCAAGGCGTACCTGCTGAGGCAGGCGCGGTACTGGCCATACGGGCTGGTGCTGCTGCCACTTGTACTCGTGGGAGCGTACCTGAAGCCGCTTGCTGCGGGCGGCTTCTTTCAACGCCAGCCCAGCGCCACGCTGACCGAGCGCGGCGGGTGGTACCGAATCGAAGCAAACAGCGACGCGGCAACGCGGATGTGGGTCGCCGCCGCCGCGGCACTGTTGTGGTATGGCTATGGGGTGTTCTCGTTCATGCTCTACATGCAGACCCTGCGGCTCGTCGGCGGTTCGCCCGAACCGTTGGCGATTGTCAGCGCAGCGGTCTATGGGGTGCTGGGGCTGATCCCGGTCTGGCTTGCGGTGCGGTGTCTGCGTCACCATAGCCGGTTCGGCCGCGCCGAGGTGTTGAGCACCCTGGCCGAGCCGCACGCCGACAAGCCGATCATCGTGCGTGTCCAACAGCCGGTGACGGGCAGGGCACTGGTCGCGCAGATGACCGGATCATTGGTGTGCGACCAGCGGCGGGGCCTGCACAGCCAGCGACTCTTCAGCAACTCGTTCACGTTCGCCCAAAACCAACAACTGCACCGCAACCAGGTGCTCGCAGACGAACTGACCTTTGAGGTCCCGCCGAAAAAGCAGCGCCCCAGCTCGGCATGCAACCGCTGGCAATACCCGCGGATCGACTGGCAGGTCGAGTTGTTGATCCGGTTGCACCGCGGCCCGCAGTACCGCACGACGTTTCCGATCCACGTCCTGCCCCCTGCACCAAGCACAGGCGATTGATTTTGTCATCGCACCCGGTGCCCCGGTTGGCTGCACGAAAGCTTTACCTGCAAATCGCATGAAACAAAACGTGGCACACATAAAAGGCGTCGTCGGCCGGGTGAAGCCGGACCCTGATTGACGGGTCGCGGCTTGTCACCCGAGCCAACGCGCGCTTCAACAAAACCAACCGATGAACTTCCGGGGGTTTCGCTTCGGACCGGGGCGTGCGAGATCG
>JAZGCX010000007.1:0-4760 GCA_036477175.1 Phycisphaeraceae bacterium | reverse complement strand
GCTGGTTCTTCACGACGGTGGCGGTCGTTGGATTCACCGGCCTGGTTCGCAAGGAGTAATTGCGTTGAGCGAGTCAACCACACCCAAGCTGCCGCCTTGCGGCGGGGCTATGAAGTGTCATCGATGGCGGTGGGGTAAGAAGCACCGCATGTGAATGCGGTGTTGCGTGGTAAGAAGCACCGCATTGACATGCGGTGTTCGGGATTTTGCATTGACCTTGCGTCTGCTACTTTGCACGTTGCACCGCGACCAGCAGCACGGCGTTGCGGAGCACGAGACGGTCGAGCACCGGACCGCCGGCAGCGGGATCGAGCTCGATCGTGAGTCCCGACGAGCCGGGCTTGACCGGCAGGTTGATCCGGACGGGGCGGCCCTTGCCGGGCTGGTCGCCGCCGATCTCGTACCGCCCGGCGGGGGCGCCATCGACGTACAGCCGCACAATGAACCGGCCTGGCACGACCGACCGGGCTGGATCATGCACGTCGTCGGCCAAGTGGGCGTTGGCGGCGAACCGCGTCGTGCCCGGCGGCAGTTGATACCGGACGGTCACGGGCGCGTGCATCCAGATCGCTGATCCGACGGTGCGGGGCGGCATGGGCAGTGTAAACACCTCGCCGCCGGCAACCACCTCATAGGGCCGGTCAGCCAGGTCGACCAGGCGGCTGTCGGCCGAGGCGACGTCGATCCGTCGTATGTGTGCTAACTCGATACCGGATTCGGGCGCGTCGGTGTGCAGCATCGTTCGCATCGTCAACCGGTCGCGGGCGATCTCAATGTTACGCGCCAGTAGCCGGCTGCCGTCGGTCAAGTGAACCATGTGTGTGTCGGTTGAGCGGTCCCGGGGCGGCGTGAGCGGGTTGGCCAGGATCACCGCGCCGACGCGTGACATGGGAAGGTCCAGGGCGGGTCCGGCACCGCCGGGCGGCTGAAAGCGCAGCGCGTCGCTGTGTATCGTCACGACGAACCCTTCAAGCCGGTCCCCGTTGGTCAGCAGCACGACATCGGCGGCAGCGGCGGCGACCGGACCGAGCGATCCATCCAGCAGCAGTGCTGCGGTATCCTTGAGCCGAACCCGCACCTCACCCAGCAGTGGATGGGACCAGTACAGCGTCTGGCCGGCATCGTCGGCGCCGGTGAGCTTCCCAACCAGGCGCTGGCCGTCGATCAGCTCGATGACACTCGGTGTGGGCTCGCCGGCATCGCGGCCTCGTTGCTGCGCTCCATTATTTATCTGCCTCAGTTGCAGGAACCGATCGATCGGTTCGCTGCGGAGGTTGCGGTCGGCGTCGAAGTAATGCAGCACGCCGTCACGCAGGCTCTGCACACTGATCCGCTGTGGCTCGAGGTCGGCACCGATCAGCACGGCGGGCGTGGTGGCGATTGCGGCGAAGTTGAAAGTAACCGCAGTCACCGCAAAAACCGCAGTCACCGCTATCCGAATGGCGAACCGGCCCCTGGTACCCGGCCCTTGGCCCCTGGCCCTTCGCGTCGTTCGGAATACGTCATTCGTGATCGTCTCGCTCACCTTTGGAAGATCGGCAAGAGTCGGTTGGGGACCTGCAGAATCAGCATGGCCATGGCGGTGGCGTAATGCTCGCCGTGGCTGGAGGACCAACTGCCGCTGGGATTCTGCGATTGGATCAGCTCGTCGCGGATCGCGGGGTACCACTCGGCCCAGTAGTCGTCACCGGCGAGGTACATGGCCTGAACCGCGTAGTAGTGGCCATAAAAGTAGTGACCGCCGCCGCGGGTCGTGATCCAGTCGCGTTGTCGCAGCAGGTATTTGAGCCCGTCGTTGATCGCGTCGTCCTGATAGACGCCGGCGTAGTAGAGGCTGGCGACGCCCGCCGCCGACCGCGGGAAGGCCGAGCCGCCGCCACTGAGCATGTACCGGAAGCCGCCGTCGGCCGGGTTCTGGCACTGCCGCACGTAGGTGATGGCGTGCTCGATCGTCTGTTTGGGCACGCTGATGCCGGCGTTGCGCGCCGACCGCAGCGCCATGATCTGGCAGATCGTGACCGACAGGTCGGCGTCGAAGGGCACCGGGTGGTATCGCCAGCCGCCCTCGGCGTTTTGCGTCGTGACGATCAGGCGCACCGCTTTGACCAGCGCCTCGCGACACCGCCGGTCGCCGGTCATGCCGTAGATTTCTCCCAGGAACAGCGTGGCAAACCCGTGGCCGTACATCGGTCCATGCGAGGTGTCGGGTGCGGCGATCAGCCCGGTTTCCTGCGCGTTGTCGAGGACAAAGTCGAGGGCCCGGTCAACCTGCCGGCCGTACCGGCCTCGAGCGGGCAGGTGACCGTCGGCCATGAACGCCAAGGCCGCCAGCGCGGTGATCCCCACGTGCCTGCCGTAGCGATCGGCGCCGAAGCTGCCGTCGGCCGCCTGCACGGAGCCGAGGTAGGCCAGCCCGCGTTCGACGGCGGCACGCATCTGCGGCGTGATCTCGACAAAGTCAACCGCCTCGGCGCCGCGGTCACCGTCGGCACCCGTCACGCCGGTAACGAAACCAGCGATCAGACAAACGCCCAGGGCGATCGACCATCGGCAATTGGCGGTCGGCAATCTTGTCACTGTCCTTGCTCCGCAAGACGCCGATAGTAGGCTTCAGTCAGCTCGCGGTAGACGGGGCTGAACCGCTCGCCGAGGCCCTGGAGCAGTTCATCACGCAAACGCGGGGGGAGGTTGCCCCATTCGCTGCGCGATTCGTCGATCGGCCGGCTGTCGGGGCCGACGCGCTCGACCTGCCCGGGCGAAAAGGCCCCGGTGTTTGGCTGCGTACCACCGCTGCTTCCCGCAGTGGATTGGCCGCCGGGCTGCTGTTGGGCAACGCTGGTGCCACCGCTGTCGGGCTGTCGGGCCTGGTCTTGCGACGAGCCGGAGCCCGAACCCGAACCGCCTTGCCGCCGCCGGACCGCCGCCGCGATGACCTGGTCGAGCTTAGCAAGGATCGACTCTTGCACGCGCTGCGTCTGAAGCCCGGCATCTTTCTTGTCCCCGAGCCGGGCCGCCGCGTCGTCCATCTGCATCACAGCCTGCTTGAACACATCGGCCGCTTCTTCGTCCGACAGCCGCCGCGCTGCTTCCGGATCAAGCTGTACAGGTTCCGTATCCACATCAGAAGGCTGATCGTCCGCTGCGTCAGCCGGCGGGGTGATCTCGAGCAGCTCGTCAAGCGACGGCTGACTGGATTGCGCCGGCGCCGCGGCGCTGCACCACAGCAGCGCAATCGTCATCACCCAACCGGCTGCCGGTCGCAATCGGCGCGCTGGTTCAGAATAAACCGTACGCAAACTTGAACGCTTGTTCATCGGCTTGGCCTTTCGGGCTCTTGCAGGTTCTGAGGCGCGCCTCCAAGGCGGGCGCGGCGTTGCATTCTATGAATCAGACGCTCGCCCAGGCCTGCCAGTTCACGCTGCCGGGCGGAAAGGTCCAGCAGCGCACGACGATCGAGGTCCGGTTTGTCCAACCCCTCCCCGCCGATCCGGCGCGTCCGGTCGTATAGGTCCTGTTGCAAGCCGCGCAGCAGCTTCAGTTCCGCCACCGGCGGCACCAGCGGAGGCTGACCGCCGCCGCCGCCGCCACCGCCCCCTTGACCGGCAAAATCATCCGACTGGGCCTGGGGTTCTTCCAGCGCCTCGGCCATCCGCCGCAGCATTGAGGCGATCGAAGCCTGATCGGCCAACACCGCTTCGTCAATATCGGCCGCACGCAGCCGCGAGACCACCGTCGCGGCCGTGGTGTCGATCCGCTCGTGCAGGTGCAGGAAGATCAGTGTTTGAGCGACCTGCTCCTGAAGCTCCGAGGCGGCGAACCGCAGGTCCGACTCGGCGTGGCCCAACTCGACCAACTCGGCCCGGTGCCGGCGGGAAAGCGCTGCGATTCCCACCAGAATCTGAACCTGATCGTGCAGATCGTCCTGCTGCTGGGCCAACGCCAGATACGCCTTCCTGAGTTGCCCCCGCTGCTGGCGGACCTGCTGGGCGGCCGCCTGGTCACGCATCTGGCTGGCCTTCTCCAGCGCCGCTTCGAGGTGCTCCAAGGCCTGGTTCTCGGCGGCCCGGGCCGGCTCACGCTTGAGGTCGCGCAGCGAGAGGATCGCGTCGGCCTGGCCGGCGACCGCGAGAGCCAGCAAGTCGGCCACCGCCACGGTTTGGCGCGTCGCGCGAGCCTGATCCTGTACACCCAGCGTGTTACGACGCAGCGCCGCCAGCGGCTCGTCGAGGCCGGCCAATACCTGTGCGTTCTGGAGCCGATCAATCTGTTGCTTCTGCTGCTCGACCAGCTTCGCGATCGCTTCAACCAAACGCGTCAACCGGCGACGCAGGATTTCCCGCCTGCGCTGTTCCTGCTGATTCAGTTCGCCGAGCATGCGCTGGATCACGTCCTGTGCGTCGAGCTGGTCCTGACTAGCGGCCGAGAGGCGGTTGTGCTGTGTCGATTGGGCCGCCCGCTGCATCGTCTGGGCCAGACCCTGACGCTGGCTGATCGCGGCGGCCTCAGCCAGGGCGGCGGCGGCGGCCTGATCCTCAACCTGGTCGCCCTGACGCGCCAGCGTGTCGGCCGTCGCCTGCATCTGCCGTGTTAGCGCCGCCGCCTTTGTCGCCAGCTCCGTCTGACGCCGGGCCAGCTCGTCCAGATGGGCCCGGTCGGCCGGATCGAGTTGGTCGGGGTCCTGACCGAGCGTGCGCGGCAGCATGTTCCGCGTGTCGGCCGACAGGTTCTCCTGCATCGAGGCCAACTGACTCAGTTGCAGT
>JAZGCX010000069.1:0-9526 GCA_036477175.1 Phycisphaeraceae bacterium | reverse complement strand
CTCCCGGACGATCCGATCGTCCAGGCCGGGACACAGGGCGGCGATCGCTTGGGGGTCGGCTCTCATGTCACGACTCAACTATAGGGTGCCAGGTCAGCCGGACGCCTCGATGGCCTTGACTTTCTCCAGTCGCCGCGCGTGCCGCTCGGCGCCGCTGAACGTTGCCGAGGCAAATGCTTCGACCAATTCGACAGCCAACGCCTGGCCCACAACCCGCGCCCCCAGACACAACACGTTGACGTCGTCGTGCTCCACCGCCTGGCGAGCGGTGTAGGTATCGTGGCACACGCCGGCGCGGACATGGTTGAGCTTGTTTGCCGCCACGGACGCCCCCACGCCGCTGCCGCAGATCAGCACGCCCCGGTCGGCGTGGCCGTGCTGGATCGCCTGTCCCACGTATCGGGCAAAGTCGGGGTAGTCATCCGCGGGGTCCAACTGGTGCGCGCCCAGGTCCAGCACCTCGTGGCCCAGCTTCTTGAGCCGCGCCGTGAGCGGCTCTTTCAAGGCGAACCCGCCGTGGTCACAAGCAACCGCGATCTTCATCAATCAGGTCTCCGCTGGGTTGACTATCCGGAATTATCCCCGTCAGCGGCGGCATTGCAACACCACCTCCCGCCGCCGAAGCGCCCAACGCGTGGCAGGCGTTTGAGCAGCAGGTTCTGTCGCGCCGTATACTCCGACGCCTTGGCGAGTTGGGCATTCAATGCCGTCGGGCCGACCGCCGCCCCGCTGGCGTACGGCGAAAATGGGCGCCGAGCTCGACAGGGATCAGCGATGAAACTCCCGCCGCCGCGACGTGACAGCCGTGTTTCCGTTGAGAAGGCGCTGCGGAAGCGCCGCACGGGGTACAAGTTCACGAAGCGGCCGATGTCGCTGGCCGAGCTGGCGCAACTGCTGTGGTCGGCGCAAGGGGTGACCAGTTCGGCCGGCGATCGGACGGCCCCTTCGGCCGGCGCCCTGTTCCCGTTGGAAACCTACGCGGCGGTCGGCAGCGTCAGCGGTCTTGCACCGGGCAGCTACCGTTATATCCCGGATCGGCATGAGATCGTGCAGGTCCGGGCCGGAGACAGGCGGCGTCAACTGGCCGGCGCGTCGGTCGGCCAGCGGTGGATGAAACACGCCCCTGCGATCATCATCTTCTCAGCGGTGTACAAGCGCACGACCGGCGAATACGACCGGTGGGGCATCCGGTACGTGCACATGGAGGTCGGTCACGCGGCGCAGAACCTGGCGTTGCAGGCGGTGGCGCTGGGCATGAACACGACGATGGTCGGCGCATTCGAGGACGACAAGGTCAAGTCGCTGGTGGGCATGTCGAGACAGGAGACGCCGCTGTACATCGTGGCGATCCGTCGCTGAAATGCGGGGCTGTGCAAAACGGACGGATTGCGACCCGTGAGCGTTCGCTTTCGCCGCCCGGCGCGACGGTGGCTACGGTACAATATCTAGAGACTTAAATCTCTGGTTGAAAGGAATTGTCCATGAACGGCGAGACGAACAACACGAAGACTCGGTTGTGTGCCTGCCGGCTGGCGTTGGTGGTGGGGATTGTGTGGGGTCTGGCGTGCGGTGTGCTGGGTGTGATTACGATCTTTACCGTTACGTACGGGCATCAGATGGTTGAGGTGCTGGGGAGCATCTACTGGGGGTACCGGCCGGACAGTTGGGTCGGGGCGTTGTGGGGTCTGGCGTGGGGGTTCGTGGAGGGATTCATCGGCACGCTGATTATCGTGGGGCTGTACAACGGGTTGGGTCGGTGCTGGAGCCGTTGCTGCTGCTGCTGTTGCTGCCGGGCGCCATCATCGCAGGGACCGAGCGCGGAGGGCCAGTAGGCGGACGACGGGTGCGCAGCGCAGGGGGCGACGCTGTGGTGCCGGTGGGTTGTGCGGCCGGGTTTTTTGGCGGTGCAAGGGTGGACGCTCCGATGCATGAACGGCAGTAGGATGTCGCCGTTTCGGCTCGGCGTTGGTTGGGTGTGCTGTGGGGGCCGGGCCGGCGGTCCGAACGCTGACGTTGTTCGTTCGGTGCGAGGTGTGTGATGCACGAGGTGCGCAACTTCGTTCTGACGGTGGTGGGGATCGTTGCGTTTATCTGGGCGTTTGTGGCGTGGTTCGTGGTTGCGCCGCCGCTGGGCGACGTATCGGTGTTGGTGTGGTGTCAACGGGTGATCGCGACGCTGTTGTTGGTCGGCGCGGGCGGGTGGCTGTTCTGTTGCTTTAAGATCGAGGACAAGCTGCCGGATCATCTGAAGCAGGTGGTGGGCAAGTACTACTACGAAGCGGGGGGCGTGTCGTTCATGCCGATCATCCGCAGCAAGAAAGGTCAGGCGGAGCTGAGCGTCTATTACCAGAACCGGTATGAGAACCGGGCGAATGTGATTATCCATCTGCGACCGCCTGAGCAGAGCTTTGTGATCCGGCCGGGCATGCGCGACGTTCACCTGGCGTTTACCGTCGGTGGCGGGGGTTTCGGGGTGATTCACCAACCCATCGCGGTCCCGGCGCAGATCCAAGGCGAGGTCGTTGAGGTGCAGTTGGCGGCGGCGAGTCATTACCCGCGCAGCCGTGGCCCGCGATTGCGTCGGCATGAAGGAATGCGCTGCGGCACCCTGCTGACGGATTGGGTGGGCGCGGTGTTTCGCGCCGGGGTGCACGAGGTGTCCGGAGAAATCGAACTGCAAGAGCCGGTCACACTGCACCTGTCGATGCCCAGCGGTGTGAGCGACCGACTCAGGGACAATCTGTGGCGGTTCGAACAACTGGCGGCGGGGGTGGAATAAATCGCGGCAGGGCGAGTGGATTGGTGAAGACGGGGACGCTTCGTTCGCGTGCCCACACCCAGCCAACCCATCATCAGGTTACATCATCCGATGACAAGGTGTCCATCAGTTGCCGCCTAAAAGATCGGATGGGACGTAGCGGAACCGCAGGTGCAGGCCGGTGCCAGCGGCGAGCGTGGGCCCGAAGCGGTTGAGTCGGGCAAGGATGACGCCGGGGTCGGGGCCGAGGTGGTGATCGTTGACGAAGCGAACGGCCTGGTCTTTGATCTTGCCGCGCAGTTCATCTTCTAGGTCTTTACCGGTCAGCCAGTCGGCGAGGAAAACCAGGCCGGTTCGTTTGGAGATGAATTGCATCTGCGGGTCGGCAGCGAACTCGATCAATTCCGGCTGAGGTACGGTGACCCAGACGGTTTGGCCGTCCTGTTCGATGTCGGCATCGGTCAGGTGTTTGAGGTCGATGCCGTAGAGCAGGCTGACGGTGGCGATGAGGTGTCCCTGCTTGGGGCCGAGCAGGAGGCTGTGTTCGTTGTGCTCGACGACGACCTGGGTGACGACGCGGTCGGTGACGAGGAACAATAGCTCTTCACGGTCGAGCATCTGTAGGGTGAAGCGGGTGTGCTTGCGGGACTGCACGGCTTTGGCAAGTGATGGTCCCCACGGCCGGAATGTGTATGCGGTGAACATGCCGCCGGCGACCAGGCCGAGCGCGAGCGTCAGCAACAGCGTTTTGATCCGTGGTGGATTTGGCATGGGGGTGCTCATACCTTGCAGGCGCGAAGCAGGACGACGGCGGTCAGCGCGACCAGGGCGGCGATCCACAGCGTGGCCCAGATGCGTGGTCGGGGTCGTCGCACCGTGTGGTTATCGACCGGATCGGCAATGCATCGCCAATCGGGACGGTGAGCGGGCGTGTCCACATGCCTGGCGTGTGGGGGCAGGTGTTTCGGCAGAAGCCGGGGCGGAGACGGTCCGACTGCTAAAAGGGCACACCCACCTGGCGGCGCAGCTCGTCCAGGATGCGCATGTTGCCCAGCGTGTCCTGTTTTGTCACCGTCGGGGCGGCGTGGTCGAGCACGGCGGCGGCGAAATCGTCGGCCTCGAGGGCATAGAGCGGCCGATCGGCGTCCACGGAAAAGGTCTGGGGCGGCGGTGCGGCGGCGTCGGTGGGGTTGTCCATCCGCGGCGGCGCCGAGTGGGCCAGGGTGAACCGGGCCTGGTGCCCCGGCGGCTTCCACGGCACGGGGACCTGGATGTAGCCGTTTTCACCGCAGACATAGGCGCTGTTGTCCGCCTGCACCGTCATGCCACAGACGAAGCTCGCCACGACACCGCCGGGGAACGCCAGTGCAGCAGCGGCGTACTCGTCCACGCCCGAGGGGTGCAGCTTGGCGACGCCGTGGACCGTGCTGGGCTCTTCGCCGGTGATGAGGCGTGAGAAGTTGATGCAGTAGCAGCCGACATCCATCAGCGCGCCGCCGGCCAGGAGAGCGCTGAAGCGGGAGTTGGTCCGGGCCTCAGTATGCGAGGTTTGGAAGCAGAAGCTGGTGTTGATCATACGGATCGGGCCGATGGCGCCGCTGCGGACCTTTTCGAGGACGGCGTGAGTCTGGGGGTGTGATCGGTACATGAACGCTTCGACCAGGAGCAGGCCGGCCTTGTCGGCGGCGTCGAACATCTCCTGTGCCTGGGCGGCGTTGGCGGCCAGCGGCTTCTCACACAGCACGTGTTTGCCGGCGCGCAGCGCCTTGAGCGTCCATTCGTGGTGCATCGAGTTGGGCAGGGCGACGTACACCGCATCGACCGCGGCGTCGGTCAGCAGTTGGTCGTAATTGCCGAGCGCGGTTGGGATGCGGTGTTTGGCGGCGAATGCGTTGGCGTTTTCGATCCGGCGCGACGCCGCAGCGGCGACGGTACTGCGCCGCGCGCTCGCTGCGCCTTCGACGAATTGATGGGCGATGTTGCCCGTTCCCATGATGCCCCATCGCAGCGGCGCGGTCATCGCGTGGACTCCTTCAACAGGATAGCGGATCGCTGCTCGGGCGATTCGCGGTGCGATGTGGCGAGTTGTTGGGTGCCGATGCGCCGGCGTGCTAGGCCAGGCCGCGGGGCCGGTAGGTCAGGCCGAGGTGGAGGATGCGGTGCAGTAGTTGTTCGTAACTGACGCCGGTGGTTTCGGCGGATTCGGCGAAGTCCTCGCCGTAGGCCAGTTCCGGATTGGGATTGGCTTCGAGCAGGTAGACCCGGCCGTCGGGCGTGAGTCGCAGGTCGATCCGGGCATAGCCGCTGAGGCCGAGTGTGCGGTAGATGCGTTTGCACAGGTGTGGGATTTTCGTTTCCAGGCCGGGCGGCAGATCGTGGGCGGCGCGTGTGGTGGCGCCGACCTTTTTACGATAGGCGAGGTCCCACTTGACCTTGCCGGTGGCGATCCGCGGGGCGTCGTCGCGGAGCTTGGTGAACGACAGCTCCCAGATAGGGAAGGTCTGTAGGCGGTCGTTGCCGATCACGCCGACATACAGTTCGCGGCCTTCGATGTACTGTTCGGCGATGGCGTGGGTTTGCAGTTGTCGGTGCACGAACTCGACGCGCTCGGCCAGGTGTTGGTCGTCGTGGACGATGGAGGCCTGGGCGATGCCGACCGACCCCTCTTCGGTCAGCGACTTGACCAGCAGGGGGAACTGGAGCCGCTTGGGTCTTCGCACGGCCTTATCGATAGGGAAGACGCCGAACGCCGGCACACGGATCCGGTGGTAGTTGAGGATCATCTTGGTCAGCGCTTTGTCGTGGGCCAGCGTCAGGCCGCGCGGGTTGCACCCGGTGTAGGGCAGACGGACCAGTTCGAGATAGCTGACCACGTGCTGGTCGTACAGGCCGACGCCGTGGAACTCTTCAAGCAGATTGAATGCGATGTGTGGCTTGAACTGTTCGATTGCTTGGCCGACGACGCCCAGGTCGCTGCTGACGCCCAGCGGCTGCACCTGGTGGCCTATGTCCTTGAGCGTGACGACGATGTCGTACTCGGTCTTCCACGGGGCCATCTGCTCGTCGCTGAGGCCTTCGATCGAATCGGGCGGGACCAGGTCCTCGTGCATCGGGACCAGGATGCGAAGCTTTCGCGTCATAGCGGCACGCGGTGGTGACCCTGGTGAAGGAAGTTCATCGTCTGCACGGTCACCATGATCATCGCCTGATGGCGGGCCTGGTGCTGCGGTCGGGCCAGACGCAGCTTCAGCTCGCGGCAGCGGTCGATCATGTCCTGCAGTACCTGGTCGATCGTGTACGGGTGCGTGCCGGTCCATTCGGCGACGACTTGACGCAGCTCCGGTCGGATCCGCCGCAGGAAGCCGGCGGCGGTCTGGCGGTTGGCGAACCGCCTCTCATCGGAAAACAATCGGCGCAGGTCGCTGTCGTAGAAGTCGGGCCACTCGTCGGCGTAGTGAAGACGCCTCTGATGATAGTGTTCTCGCAGTGTCTTGCGGATCTGCGACAGCGGCTCGACGGCGGCGCGGGACCGGACCTTCGGCTTGGTGTCGGCAATCTCGGCCATCATTTCGTCCACGCACTCGAGCTTGCGGATGGCCGGCCAGCCCTTGTACCGCTGCCGCCACCGTGACCCCGGCTTCAGCCACACCGCAAACGTTTCGGCAAAATCCTCGGCCGGGTGCGCCTGGGCGTACCAAAAACCCAGGTGCAGCACGTGCCGCGTACTGTAAGGCTTGGGGTGGTAGTAATCGGGGTACTTCTGCGCGAAGCTGCCGAAGACATGCTGCCACCGCCGCTTCCAGTGCAGCCGGTATGCGGTGTCGATGGCGTGGCCGGCTTCGTGTCGAAGGATCTTCATGCACCACGCCTCCGTGCCGCCCTCGACTTCGAGCATCTGCGTCTTTTCCAGCTTCATCAGCCGACGGTGCGCCAGGTAGAAGGGGATCGCCAGGCCGGGAACCCCGTCGGGGCTGAACCACTCGCCGCCCAGCCACACGTGCGGTCGGAACGGCAGATGATGCCGCTCCAACTCCTCGTACAGACGGTTGACGCGCTTCTGGAGCACGGTGCCTTCGATCCGCAGCCCCAGGTCGCACAGCCGCACGTCCAGCAGCTTGTCGTCGCTCAGGTGCGCCCAGCGCTTGCGGCGAAGGCGGGTCGTTCGTCGATCATGCTGTCCAGAACGTGTCACGACCGCATCATAATGAATGGATCGGTGTCTTTCACACCAATGGATGGCGATACGGACCGGTCGGCGGTCGGTGCGTGAACAAGGCCCACGGATTGCAATCCGTGGGCTTCGATCGCTCTTCAATTCAAGCCGAGTTTGTCAAACGGTTACTTCGCGGCCGCGTAGTTCTTGGCGACTTGGTCCCAGTTGACCACGTCCCACCAGGCTTTGATGTAATCGGGGCGGCGGTTCTGGTAGTTGAGGTAGTAGGCGTGTTCCCACACGTCCAGGCCGAGGATCGGCGTGCCGGGGCACTCGGCGATGCCGGCCATCAGTGGGTTGTCCTGGTTGGGGCTGGAGCAGACGCACAGCTTGCCATCGGGGTTGACACACAGCCAGGCCCAGCCGGAGCCGAAGCGGGTGGCGGCAGCGTTGGAGAAGATTTCTTTCAGCTTGTCGACGCCGCCGAGGTCGCGGTCGATGGCAGAGGCTAAGTTGTCCGAGGGTGAGCCGCCTTTGCCCTTGGGGGCCATGCAGGGCCAGAACAGCGAGTGGTTGAAGTGCCCGCCGCCGTTGTTGCGGACTGCGCCGCGCTTGGCCTCGGGCACAGCCGAGAGGTTGGAGAGGATGTCCTCGATCGACTTGGACTCCAGGTCGGTCCCCTTGATCGCGTCGTTGAGCTTGGTGACGTAGGCGTTGTGGTGCTTGCCGTGGTGGATTTGCATGGTCGTGGCATCGATGACCGGCTCCAGGGCGTTATGGGCGTAGGGCAGGTCGGGTAGGGAAAATGGCATAAGTTGATCCTCCTAAATGGGTTGTGCGTGCATTTCTACCGCCGACCCCAGCCGCCGGACGGGGTGTCGGTTCGTGTCAAGAAGGTCGAGGTTGTACATCTGCCTCGGTCTGGCCGGACGATGGAACAAAAGACCCCTGATCCGGCGTTCACCAGGCGGCGATGGTAAAGGTTGGCTGATCCGCGGTCAAGACTGCCGAACAGGTGCGGCGGGCCTGGAATTTCGCCCGCAGTGGGCAGTGCCGATGCAGGGAGCTGGAGGGGGCCATCCGCGGCGATGTTTGCCGATAATTAACGTTTATTGCTGAACTTATGTCAGAAATGCCGGGCGTGAAGCGGCGCTTGGCGTGGTTTGACGCATCGATGATTGGCTGGGGGACTGGGGGGAATATGAGATTTTTTTGGAATAATTCTAAGAAAATTGAACTGTTACCGATACCTTGAGGTAGATTAGATAGCTGGAAAGAGGGAATTGGCCACCGCGAAAGCCCCCGTGGTGGCTACCCGCTGGGGCCCAGGCGGCTGTATGCCGCCTGTGTGTAACCAATTGGGATCGAGCAGCATCCTACCGGAGGGGGAGCCTTGGGAAGAGGGGCTCGAGATGACGCAGGCACCGAACCATCCGATCTCGCCGCTGGAGCAGACCCGTCGGCGTCGCCGTGTGACGTTGGCGAACTCGGCCCGGCAGTTGTCGTTGCGCGACCAGGCGACCCTCAGGGCGATCCTGGCCGATCGGTGTGACTACATCGACCACGAGCTGTTCCGCCGGCCCGGTGCCGAGAAGCAGATTTTCGACGACGCGCCGCCGATCAGCCGGCCCGACACCAGTTGGTACCACCCGGTGATGGAGACGATCACCGAAGGCATCCGGTTGGCCGCCAACACCAGCGGGACCGTGCTGCTGACCGCCGCCGAAGAGCGGGCGCTGTTCTTACAGTTCAACTATTGCCGGTACCGCGTGGCGAAGCTGCGGGCGCAGATCACCGGCGGGCCCGACGCGGCCGTCGATCCCCAGCTGGCGCGTTCGCTTCTGCACTGGCACCGCAAGGCCGAGGCGTACCGCGATCAGATCGCCAACACCAATCTAGCGCTGGTGCTGGCGATGGCCAAGCGGACCCGGCTGAGCGACGTGGACTTTCCCGACCTGGTCAGTGAGGGCAACATGGCGCTGTTGCGTGCGGCGGACAAGTTTGACGTGGCCCGCGGGTTCAAGTTCTCGACCTATGCGTGCCGCGCGATTCTCAAGGCCTTTTCGCGCGCCGGGGTCAAGCTGGGCAAGTACCGGCAACTGTTCCCCACCGACTTCGACCCCAAGCTGGAGAAGTCGGACTACATGCAGCGGAAGCGCGAGGACCACAAGGATGACTGCGTGGACGAGATCCGCCAGATCATCAACGAGAACCGCGCGGCCCTGACCGACATCGAGCAGTCGGTGATCGAGCACCGCTTTGCGGTTGGGCACAAGAAGACGAAGGACCCGGCGGCCGGGCCGCTGACGCTCGAGCAGGTCGGCAGGATCATCGGCGTCACCAAGGAACGCGTCCGACAGATTCAGAACAAGGCGCTGGACAAGATCCGCCAGTCGCTTGAGGACGGTTTCCTGGGTTAATCGCGCGAGGGTAACTCGTTTGTTTTCGTCCAGCCGCAGGCTCAAAATGCCTGCGGCTTTATTGTGGTGGTGACGCGGCAACCGTTCACGATCTTTTCAGCGGCGGTGGGCTGGAGTTCAATCTGAATACTTCGCGGGGTGCTGATCGGCGTCCTTGTTTGCGCCGACAATTCACGCGATAATCAGTTCGCAGGC
>JAZGCX010000068.1:0-4291 GCA_036477175.1 Phycisphaeraceae bacterium | reverse complement strand
TGGCAAACTCCTTGATGGTCAGGGACACGATCACGCCGCCGATCGCCACGGCGTAGATGATCGGCGACAGGTCGAGAAAGAACCGGCTGAGCGCGGGCAGTGGCACGTCGAAGTTTTCGAAGGTGCGCCGCAACAGCGGCCGTAACGCGATGGCGCGGATGCCCATCGCCACTAGGCCGCTCACGTTAAGCCCGTATAAGACGGGGCTGGTAACGCCCAGCGCGCGTGAGCGGGATTTGGGGACGGCCTGGGGCGCTTCTTGTTCCATGGGGGTCCGATTCTGCCGCGGCGCCGCTACTTGGTGACGATGTTGACCATGCGGCCTTTGACCACGATCACCTTTCGGACTTTGTGGTCGCCGATCGCCGTCTTGATGGGGCCGTTGGCCAGCGCGGTTTGTTCAATCTGCTGATCATCGGCGTCGGCGGGGACGGTGATCCGGCCGCGCAGCTTGCCGTTGACCTGCACGGGGTACTCGATTTGGTCCTCGACCAGCAGGGCCGGGTCATATTCGGGCCACGGCTGGTCGGCGATCGACGGTTCGTGACCGAGTTTGGCCCACAACTCTTCGGCGGTGTGCGGCGCCAACGGGGCGAGCATCCGCACCAGACCCTCGGCCACCTGGCGCGGCGTCGTCTTCAGCGGTACGAGGTCGTTGTTCAATTCGATCAGCGCGGCGATGGCGACGTTGAACGCAAGCGTTTCCATCGCATCGGTGACGCGCTTGATTGTCTTGTGCAGCTTGCGGCGAAGCGGATCGTCCCCAGCGTCGTCGGTGACGAGCAATTCACCGGTTTGGTCGTTGACCAGGTTTCGCCACAGTCGTTGGAGGAACCGGTGCACGCCGATGATGTCGCGCGTCCGCCACACCTTGGACTGTTCCAGCGGGCCCATGTACATCTCGTACAGCCGAAGCGTGTCGCAGCCATACTGATCGCACACTTCGTCCGGAGCGATGGCGTTCTTGAGGGACTTGCCCATCTTCCCGAAATGTTGTTGGACGGGCTGGCCCTGGTAGAAATAGTTATTGTCCTTTTCCTCCACTTCTTCAGCGGGGACGTAGATGCCGCGGCCGTCGGTGTAGGCGTGGGCCTGGATGTAGCCCTGATTGAACAGCCGGCCAAACGGCTCGGGCGCCGAGACGTGGCCCAGGTCGTACAGCACCTTGTGCCAGAACCGCGCGTACAGCAGATGCAGCACCGCGTGTTCGGCGCCGCCGACGTACAGGTCGACGCCTCCCGAGGCAGGGGCACTTAAGTGCCCCTGCCCTGTCATCCAGTATCGCTCGGCCTTGGTGCCGACGAACCGGTCATTGTTCTTCGGGTCGATGAACCGCAGGTACTACCAGCACGACCCGGCCCACTGCGGCATCGTGTTGAACTCGCGCGTGTATGTCACGCCGTCGATCGTGACGTATTTCCAACTGTCGGGCGCCCGGGCCAGCGGCGGCTGCGGCGGGGCGTGCGGATCGTCGCTGGCCTGCGGTGTGAAGTCTTCCATCTGCGGCAACGGGACGGGCAACTGCGATTCGTCCACCGCCACCAGCTCACCATCGGGTGAGTGCAGGATCGGGAACGGCTCGCCCCAGTACCGCTGCCGGCTGAACAGCCAATCACGCAGCTTGTATTGCACTCGGAACTGGCCAAGATCTTTCGAGTCCAGCCATGCGGTGATGGCTTTCTTCGCATCCGGC
Organism: Phycisphaeraceae bacterium; assembly: GCA_036477175.1. Lineage (GTDB taxonomy): Bacteria > Planctomycetota > Phycisphaerae > Phycisphaerales > Phycisphaeraceae > JAZGCX01. Next base: position 2,598 of record JAZGCX010000068.1, on the reverse strand, counting down.
GTAGGAAGGTCATTGATGGAGAAAACGTCGTTCGCGCTGTTAACAGCAGTACCCTCGTCCATATAAGCAGGGAACGCTTCTGTCTCGCAAAGGTAGAAGTCGATAACTTTCCTCACATATTCCGGATCATTCTTGTCGTTCCACCACTCGGAAAGAACTAGCTGCTTTGCACGGTCAGAGTCACTTCGGCCAAGAGCGTAGTCGAGGTTGCCACCAATCCAATCAGGATCAGGCATAACTACGGCCCGTACAGGCAAACTCTCTGCACGAGCAAAGTCCATGTCGCGTTCATCGTGCGCCGGCACGGCCATAATCGCCCCGGTGCCGTAGCCCATCAGCACGTAGTCGGCGATCCAGATGGGGATCTTTTCGCCGTTGACCGGATTGACCGCGACCGCGCCGGTGCAGACGCCGGTCTTTTGGCCGGGGGCGGTCTCGGCGATGCGGTCCATGTCGCTGCGGGCCTCGGCGTCCCGTTGGTACTGCCGCACCGCATCGCGCTGCTCGTCGGTGGTGATTTCGTCTACGAGCGGATGCTCGGGCGCCAGGACCATGTAAGTGGCGCCGAACAGCGTGTCGGGACGGGTGGTGAACACGCGGATCAACTCGTCCGAGCCTTCGACGGCAAAGTCCACCATGGCGCCTTCGGATCGACCGATCCAGTGCCGTTGCATCAGCTTGATCGGTTCGGGCCAATCCAGGTGGTCGAGGTCTTCAAGCAGTCGTTGGGCGTAGGCGGTGATGCGGAGCATCCACTGGCGGAGCGGCCGCTTGTAAACCGGGTGGTTGCCGCGTTCGCTTCGGCCTTCGTTGGTCACTTCCTCGTTGGCCAGCACGGTGCCCAGCGCCGGGCACCAGTTGACGGGCAATTCGTCCATGTAGGCCAGGCGGTGGCTGTCGATGACGCTGCGCTGTTCCTGAGGCGACAGCTCGTGCCACTTGCGGGTGCCGGGGGGCGGGCCCTCGATCCCGTCGAGCCCTTCAGCAGGCGTTTCAATCAAATCACCGTCCGGCCAAACATAGAGCTGCTCCGATTCGAGCAGCCGCACCAGTTCGCTGATCGGTCGGGCCTTGCCCCCGGACCCTTGGGCCGGGTCGAACCACGCGTTGTACATCTGCAGGAAGATCCACTGCGTCCACTTGTAGTAGTCCACGTCGGTGGTGGCCAGGCACCGGTCCCAGTCGTAGGCAAGCCCCAGCCGTTTGAGCTGCCGGGTCATGTTGGCGATGTTCTTTTCGGTGGTGATCCGCGGGTGGACGCCGGTCTCGACGGCGAACTGCTCGGCGGGCAGCCCAAACGCGTCGTAGCCCATCGGGTGCAGCACGTTGTAGCCGATCATCCGCTTGTACCGGGCGAAGATGTCGGTAGCGATGTAGCCCAGCGGGTGGCCGACATGCAGCCCGACGCCCGAAGGGTAAGGAAACATATCGAGCACGTAGAACTTGGGCTTGCTCGCCTCGAAGCCTTCATCGCCGGGGTTGGGCGTGCGGAAGGTCCGGTGCTCGGCCCAGTACGCCTGCCAACGCTCCTCGATGGCAGTGAAGTCGTAGGTCATGCCTGACAGGATAGAACAGATGTCACCTGGCGACAAAGCCCTGCGAAAGAGATGATCCGCAGATAACGCAGCTTAATTCAGATTGAAAACCCACGTTGTGGACCTCAACCGCATTTTTCATCTGCGTTGATCCGCGTCATCTGTGGGTGCTGCCTCCTGCCACCCGCCTCAAAACGGCATCATGACGCCGAGATACACTTCCATGGCGTCGAGGCCGGCGTTGATATCGCTGGTGTTGGCGTTGGAGACGTGCAGGTATTTGGCGCCGCCGATGAACATGAAGTCGTGTGTGATTCGCCAGGTCGCGCCGACGCCGGCCTGTGGACGGAAGTCGTGGTGACTGTCGCTGGGGAAGTTGGTGGTCGCTTCCTGAAGGCCCGCCCCGGCGTCGAGAAAGATGGAAAAGTCGCCGTGGCGGTAGAAGTGCCAGCGGAACAGCACATCAAGCCCCCCGAAGCCGCCGTCGTCGTCTTTCTTGGCATCGACCGTGCCGCCGACGCCTTCGACATTGATTGAGAGGTTGTCGCGGAAGTAGTAGCCGAAACCGATGTGGGCGGAGTGGAGAAAGCCCTTGTCATCGTCGCCGAAGGTCGTCGAGCCGTAGGTCTGAAACGTCCAGCTCCCCTTGTCGAACGGGTCGTCCGTGGGCGGGGCGTCGATGTTCGCTGCAGTCAGGTTTAGGCTTGATTCGGCCGGCATCGGCTCGGTTTGAAACCCGATCCAAGGCGGGTCCGCTGCTAACGGACTGCAGGTCACGACGACCAGGCCAATCATGCACAGAGGTTTCATTGCGTCGGTTCCTTGCGGAGGGGGTGGGTGGGGGCGATCCTGGGGCAGGAACCATCATACTGGTGGGAGGTGTCCGATCAACTGTCCAGCGGCATCTATTTGTTCGATCGGCTGGTCATGGACTGCGGTATAGCCTGCTTGCGAGACTTGACGCTCATACTGATCCGCGTTGGAATCTTTGGCCACTCGTTTGCGAAGGACCCTACAACAATGACCGATCGCGCTGCTATCGCACGCCGGGCGGCCCAGGGGC
>JAZGCX010000067.1:0-14765 GCA_036477175.1 Phycisphaeraceae bacterium | reverse complement strand
CTATCTCCAGCGTTTGAGCGCAGCGTGGGCTTTCGTTCCCGGGGTTGTTGACCCGTGTGCTGACAGGTGCGGCGGTCATGGCGTCGGCCGGGTAGGGGCGCAACAGTTCGTGCATGCCGGATGCCTGCGGGCCGAGCCAGCGGGCATAGTCGTTGGGGTCCAGGATGACCGGCATGCGGTGGTGGATCGGTTTCATCAGTTCATTGGCCTGGGTCGTCAGGATGGTACACGACTCGACCGGCTCGCCGTCGGGCTCGTCCCACCACTCCCACAGGCCGGCCAGCGCAAACGGTTCTTCATCGGCCATACGGATCAGGTGCGGCTGCTTGCGTGAGCCTTGTTTCTGCCATTCGTAGAACCCGTCGGCGGGCAGGAGGCAGCGACGCTTCCTGAACGCGTCTTTGAACGATGGCTTCTCAGTGACGGTTTCGCTGCGGGCGTTGATCAGTCGGTTGCCGATGTCGCGGTCCCCGGCCCAGCGGGGAATAAGCCCCCAGTGCATCATCACCAGTTGCCGGGTGGCCGGATCGGGCGACTGGGGGACAAGTCGCACGACGGGCACGTCCTGGGTCGGGGCGATGTTGTAACGGGCGAACAGCGTCGGCTCGTGGTCGAGCCGGAATTGTTTGGCCAGTTTCCCGGCCGGCGTGCTGAGGGTGTATCGGCCGCACATGATGACATTGTATGAAGCGCCCGGCCCGTTGGGCCGCCGCTAAACATGCGGTTCGAGGCCGGCGGCTTTGTACAGGCGTTTGACTTCGCTGGCGGTCAGGCATCGCCATTCGCCGACGGCCAGGCCCTTGAGTTTCAACGGTCCGATCGCGATCCGCTGGAGGCGTCGGACCTTGTGGCCGAGGCGGGCGAGCATGCGTCGGATTTCGCGGTTCTGGCCCTCGCGAAGGGTAATCAACAGGCTCGTCCGATCGCCGCGGGCGCGGTCGCGTGTGTGTCCCAGCAGTTTGACGCTGGCCATCGCCGCGCGCTTGACGCGGACCGGTTTGGCGTCCGCGCTCGCCTGGTGAGCCAGGTACAGGCCCCGTTGTAACCGTTGCACGTCGCCTTCGGTGAGCTTGCCGCGGACGGAGGCGCGGTATTGCTTGGCGACCTCATAGCGCGGATGGGTTAGTCGATTGGCCAGTTGTCCGTCGTTGGTCAGCAGGATGAGCCCGGTCGAATCGGCGTCGAGTCGGCCGACGGGGAACAGTCGTTTGGCAATCGCCGGTCCGCCTTCGGTCGATGCCACCAGGTCGATGACGGTGCGTCGGCCCTGGGGGTCGCGGTTGGTGCAGAGCACGCGTCGGGGCTTGTGCAGAAGCAGGTAGGTCTTCTTTGTGGCGGTGCGTTTTCGGGAAGGTCGCGGTAGTGGCTGACCGTCCACTTCGACGCGGTCGTGTTCGGGGGCCACCCACGCAGGCAGTGCGGTGACGGGTTTGCCGTTGACCGTGACACGGCCGGCGGTGATGAGCGATTCGCAGTCGCGGCGTGAGGCGACGCCGGCTTCGGCGAGGACTTTCTGCAAGCGGATGCCGCGGGCCGCGTCAGTGAACTCGGCGGGGACGGTGCCGCGCTTTGGGCGCGCTTGGGTCATGGCTGAGATTCGTTGGACGTTGTGGACGGCGTGTGTTGCGCCTCGAACTCGGCCTGGCGGCTCATCGCGCGGCGGTCGATGAGCCAGATCGCGCCCAGCGCGATCAGGACGAGCACGACAAAGACGATCAGGCGCACCGGCAGAGGTGACATGTGGCGCGAAGCCGCGACCGGTTGGCTTTTCTTTTCGCCGCTACTCATCGAATTCGTCGCCGCGGAAGGTAGAGCCGAGATAGAGCTTCTTCACCTGCTCGTTGTTGATGATCTGCTTGGGCGTGCCTTCGGCGAAGACCTTGCCTTCAAAGATCACGTAGGCACGATCGCAGATTTCCAGTGTGCGATGCACGTTGTGATCGGTGACGAGCATGGCGATGTGGTGTTCGTTGCGGAGTCGGCGGATCTCGGCCTGCAACTCTTCGACGGCGACGGGGTCCACGCCGGAGAACGGTTCGTCGAGCAGGATCAGCGACGGTTCGCCGATCAGGGCGCGGGCGATTTCGAGTTTGCGTCGCTCACCGCCTGAAAGCGTTCGGGCCTGCTGGTGGCGGAGCTTGGTCAGGTCGAACTGGCCGATCAGGTCCTCGGCGCGTTGGCGGCGCTGCGTTTTGGTCAGTGGGCGGGCTTCGAGGATGGCCATGAGGTTGTCTTCGACGCTGAGGCGTTGAAAGACGCTGGGTTCCTGCGACAGATACCCCAGGCCGCGCTGCGCCCGCTGATACATCGGCAGGTGGCTGACGTCCTGGCCGTTGAAGATCACCTGGCCGTTCTCGGGGCGGATCATGCCGACGGCCATGCGGAAGCTGGTGGTTTTGCCGGCCCCGTTGCGCCCCAGCAGGCCGACGATCTCACCTTCGGACACGTCGAACGAAACGTGATTCACGACGGTGCGACCGCCGTATTGCTTGACCAGATCGTTGGCCTTGAGGATGAACATGAGGGCAACAGGATACCGGAGGAAATGACGAATGACGAATGACGAGTGTCGAGTCAGGTTTCACCATTGGTCATTCGGGATTCGTCATTTGGTACTATTTGGTGATGCAGGCGTTGTATCGCTGGCTTTGGTATTTGGTGCCGGGCAATCCGATGGTGGTGCGGATCGTGCAGGGCGGGTCGCGGCGGCTGCGGCACTTTTGGGTGCGGACTGGTTATCTGGGGGTGCTGAGCGCGGTGGTGGTGATCGGGCTGCTGTTCGGCGGCGGGGTCGGCGGCGAGATCAGCCTGAACGAACTGGCCAAGGCCGGCTCCACGGTGTTCATCATGGTCAGTTGGGGCCAGGTGATTCTGATCTGCCTACTGGCGCCGCTGTTCATGGCCGGGGCGATCGCGCAGGAGCGTTCGGGCGAGACGTACAACATCCTGCTGACCACGCCGCTGACGAACTTGCAGATCGTGCTCGGGTCGCTGATTGGCCGGCTGTTCTTCGTGCTGGCGTTGCTGTTCAGTGGCTTGCCGCTGTTTTCGGTGTTGCTGATCTTCGGCGGGGTGCCGATCCGTTCGGTGTTCGTGGCGTTCGCAGTCGCGGCGCTGGTGGCGGTGAGCGTGGGGTCAGTGGCGGTGACGCTGTCGGTGATGCGGGCGGGCGGGCGCAAAGCGGTGTTTGTGTTTGTGATCTCGATCGCGGCGTACCTGGTGGCGGGGTACGCGGTGGATGTGACGCTGCTTCGTCAGTTTGCGCCGGTGCCCGGGGGGACGACCTGGCTCACGCCGCTGCACCCGCTGCTGGTGCTCCAGGCGTCGATCAGCACCGCGACGTACCGCCCGCCGTCGCCCGAGCAGTTGGGGGGCTACGCCGCGCCGTTGCGTTTCTACCTGAGCCGGCCGTTTGCGGCGTTTTCGGTGCTGAGCGGGCTGTTGAGCGTGGTGCTGGTGCTGTGGTCGGCCCTGGTGCTGCGTCAGATCGGGGCCGGTGAGAGCCGTTGGCGGGGTTGGGTGCGAAACTTGTTTCGAGTGGCCGGGGTTGGGGGTGTTGAGCGTCGTCGGCCGCCGCGTGAGGTGTGGGCCAATCCGGTGGCGTGGCGTGAGGCGCACACGCGTGGCAACGGTGCAGGGGGGGTGCTTGCGCGGTGGGCGTTTTTGGGGCTGGGGCTGGGGCTCGCGGCGGTGCTGCTGCTGCTGTACCACCTGGACATGCTGCCGTCGCTCGGTGGGCCGGGCAGCGGCGCGGCCGGGGCGTTCCACACGGCGCTGCTGACGCTGCTGTTGGTCGAGTTGGCGGTGATCGTCATGGTGGCGATCTACATGAGCGCCGGATCGGTCAGCCGCGAACGCGAGGATGGCACGCTGGACCTGATGCTGACCACGCCGATCACGCCGCGGTTCTACATCTGGGGCAAGCTGCGCGGGCTGGTCAGCTTCCTGGGGCTGATGTTGGCCACGCCGGTGCTGACGCTGGTGATGGTGGCGGCGTACACGCTGATCGGGGTGCTGCGTGACTGGCCGCAGGCGATGCCGACGTTCTACGTGGGCGCGTCGCAGGTGAGCGCGCCTTTGCTGTTGATTGAGACGCCGGTGCTGCTGGTGCTGATGCTGGTGCCGTTCGTGGCGTTGTGTGTGATGGTGGGGATGAACTGGTCGCTCAGGGCCAAGGGGGTCTTGAGCGCGGTGGTGCCGGCGGTGAGCATTGTGGCCGCGATCGCGCTGGTCACGGGTTTTTGCGGGATGAGCGCCGCTGAAAACATCCCGTTGATCGGGCCGGTGATCAACGCGTTCAGCCCGGCGACCAACCTGTTCATGCTGGTCAACCCGTGGGAGCATGTCGATGGTTTTGCACCCAACGCGGTCTTTGGGCGGGTCAGCCTTGTCGTGGCTGCGGTGATTGCATGCGGCGGCTACAGCCTGATCGTCTATGGCATGCTGCTGGGGATGGTCAGAGGCTTCGACCACACGGTGCGCCGGCTCAGCGGCACGGGGTGATCGGTTTGCCGGGTAATACCCGGCCAAATTGGAAATAGCGCGTTGTCCGATTTGAGCACCGCATGGCCATGTGGTGCTGGCACCGCCTTATCACCCGGTGCTCAAGTTTCGAACGCGCATGTTTCAACTGTAATCGATGTCAATCGGGCGTGGCGGCGATGAACTCGGTGCGTTGCAGCGCATCGAGCGGGCGGATGAACAGGCCGGCGACCACCAGGCCCAAGTACGGCGCGGCGCTGTGGCTGAAGTGCCACTGGGCGAGGATGGCCAGACAGCCGACCATCAGGCCGAAGACAACGCAGCCGACGCGGCTGGTCGGACAGCTACCGGGTGCCAGGATCATGACGATCAGCGCCAGCGGTGATGCGAGCAGGCAGTAGGCGAGGAAGGTAATTGCCGCGGCGGGCCCCATCGCAACCAGGCGTTCAGCGGCGAGGGTCAGTTGGCCGTCGATCCGCACGGGCATCCACACGACCGTCGTGACGGCGGCGACCAGGGCGGTCAGGGCCATCGGCCAGATCGCCAACCGACGGTACATCAGGTACAGGCCCAGCACGATCAGCAGCAGGCGACTGGTTGCCCCGACCGGGCCGGGCACCGCGCCGAACACCACCTCCTGAAGCCGACACAGCTCGCCACTGCTAAGCAACTGCACCAGCATCTGGCGGTTCTGAAGGATTTGCCGCTGCTGTCGGATCAGCAGCAGGTACGGATCAGGACGGTGGACGGCGTCGGTCCGTTCCGGATCAGCGGGCGCCCACCAGGGCTCAAAACTGACCTGGCGCGACATGTGGGCGATGTCGCCCACCACCACGTGTTCCCGCCGCAGCACCGCCTGGACCGGCTTAGAAACTGCCCACAGGTGCGACTGGCGGTCTCGAGCACCAAACGCCGCCGGCATCAGCCAGATCAGCACGAGCACCACCGCCACCGGGTGCAGCCGCAACCACTTGGTCCGGCCGACCAGGTGCGCGACGACACCCAGCACCGTTCCGCCCAGCAGCGGCAGCGTCGGGTCCGGCATCAGCGGCAGCGACAGGCCAAACAGCATGCCCAGCACCAGCACATGCAGGTGTGAGTGACGCGGTGTGCGCGGCCACAGCCCGGGTTTTTCAATGCCCTTTCCGAGCGCGCCGGATGTCATGCCCTTGTTTTCGTGGGCGTGTCTTGAAACGGCGTGGCGACGCGGCAGAGGCCACGGCACCCGATCGCAGCACCGGATCAACCACGTCCTGAGGCCGGTCAGAACGGAATGGCCTTGTGGCCACATCACCTTGATCAGCAGGCCGAGCGCCAAATACACCCCAAGGGTCGACAGCGCGGCGACGCAGACGCTGAGCATCCCCCGCCAGCCGAAGAAGAAGGTTGCCGAGCCGAGCATGACCAGTGCGACCGCCAGCCAATGCAGATCGGTGTCGATCCGGCGGTGGACCGACCCGACCCAAGGCGGACCGGACGGGTGCGCGTCGCCCGCTGACGGCGGCGCAGCGCCGGTGAATGCGTCGGCGTCACGCGGCTGCGGTGGTGTGTCGGGCCGCACCGGTTCGGTCAAGTTGTAATCGGCTTGATCCAATTCGTCTGGCATTTCTTAGAGGCGTGGGTCGGCGCGGCTGACTTCGTCGAGGTCAAGGCCCGCCGCTCCATGCGCCCGTCGGCATTTGTTTGTCATTGGACATTGGCAATCCGTCATTTCGCGGCGGCTTCAGGGGGTGATGTGATCTCGAGTTGCTGGGCCGCGGCACGGAGCGTCTGGGCCAGCGGCAGGTTCGACGGACAAACGTGCGAACACAAGCCGCAGTCGATGCACCACGGCAGGTGACGCTTCAGGTGGGCGTCGTGCCGCGTGGTCGTGGTGTGGCACAGTTCGGCTAAGTGGATCGGTTGAAGCTGTGTCGGGCATACCTGGGCACACCAGCCGCAGTGGATGCACGGTTCGGGCTTGTGGGCGGCGGCTGTCCCGAGCACGCTCAGCAGCAGCTCGTCGGCCGGCACCACCGGGTCGAGGCCTTGGTCGTCGCTTGGGGGCGTGACGATCGGGCGGCCGGTCATTGGGTTGCCCGCGACGACGCGGCCGGCGAGGGCGGCGGCGCTGCCGCCGAGCGTGCCGTGCAGACTGGCCAACGGTTGACCCGCCAGCGCATACGTGGGTGTCAGCGGCGCGCCCGGCTCGGGCCAGGCGAGCATCATCGGCCGAGACAGGTCCAACTCACGCTGCGTGAACCAACGCGCCAGACGGATCGCCGTCCACGGTCGGATCAGCACAACACGCTGGTCAACGGGGTTGGCGCTGCGATGCAGGTAACGCCTGCCCGGTGTGTGCAGCCACGCCACCATCGTTGGGTCGGCGCTCGGGTACACGTTACGCACCACCGCCAGCGGCATGCGGAAATTCTTGCAGCTTGACCGAACACGACCGGTCACCACCGCGCTGGCCGGCGCAAGCATGATCACGTTTTCAGCGCCAACGACGTCGGCCAGGATTTGCGTGCCCAGCACGGTGTCGTCGGGGAAGCTCAGCAGCAGGCTGCTGCTGTCGGGGTAAGGCGGGAACGTGTCCAGTCCGATGCAGATGAGCGTGTCCGGCCGGCGATGTTGCGCGGCGGCGAGCTGCCGGATCAGGCTCAGATGCTCGGGCCCGTCGAGCCAGGGGCCGAGGCGGCGCAGGGCGGTGTACCAGTTTTCGAGCGTTCGGGTTCGGGGCGTTTCAGTTGGGAGCGTGGTCGTGATGGTGCGGCCGCTCGGGTCGATCGTCACGTCGTATCGGCGCCCGTCGTTCCAGGCGTCAATCTGTTTGATCTTGCCGTCAACCGGGCAGACCGTGCACGCCAGCGCCGGATCGGTTGGTGCGGCGAGCACCTGTCCCGGTTCGACCGGTTGACCGGCGGCGACCTCCGGCCGAACCGAACAGGTCAAACGGATCGGCTGGGCCGGCAACACCTTCGGCGGCGACGGCAGGTGGATCGGCCGACCGTGCTGAAACTCCATGCCACCGCGCAACTTCGCCATGCGCAGTATCGTACCCCAAACCTATTGGGTCAGGCGTCGCCGTTGTTGTCGGCCGAGCCTGGTCAGTGGTTTGTCATTCGACATCCGGGCTTCGCCATCAGCTCGTTTCACCCGCTGCATTTGGCCTCCTATAATGTTGATCCCCCGAGGCAGACCAATGATGCGCTGGCAACCACCGCTACCGCCGCGATACACCCGGATGAACGACGACGAACTCGCCGCCGCGATCCGTGCGCGAAAGGCCGAGCTGGGCTCCAGGCTCGTCATTCTGGGTCACCACTATCAGCAGGACGAGGTGATCCGGTTCGCCGACTTCACCGGTGACAGCTTCAAGCTGAGCCGGCTCGCCGCCGAGCGGGTCAAAGAAGATAACGCGAAATACGTCATTTTCTGCGGCGTGCATTTCATGGCCGAGACGGCCGACATCCTCACCGACCACCACGTGCAGGTGATCCTGCCGGACCTGGGCGCCGGCTGCTCCATGGCCGACATGGCCGACTACGACGACACCGTCGAGGCGTGGGAGCAGATCACCGAAGCGCTGAGCGGCACCCGTTGGCGGGTGATCCCGATCTGCTACATGAACTCAAGCGCAGCGATCAAGAGCTTCTGCGGCGAGCACGGCGGGGCCGTATGCACCAGCTCCAACTGCGACAAGGTGTTCAACTGGGCGCTGGGCGGCGGTGAACAGCCGCTGAAACAGGACGAACAGATCAAGGTCCTGTTCCTGCCCGATCAGCACCTCGGCCGCAACACCGCCGCGGCGATGGGCTACGACGCCCTCGCCGCCACGTGCGTGTGGGACCCGAAACATCCGGACGGCCTGGGGGGGTGTGACGAAGACGAGATTGAACGTTCGACGTTCATCCTCTGGAAAGGCCACTGCTCCGTGCACAAGCTGTTTCGACCTGAGCACGTGGACCAGGTCCGCGCCCAGTGGCCGGACGTGACGGTGATCGTGCACCCCGAGTGCTGCTATGAGGTCGCGCAGAAGGCCGATCTGACCGGCTCGACCGAGCGGATCGTCCAGACGCTGGGCAAAGCCGAGCCCGGCTCGCGCTGGGCGATCGGCACCGAGGTGCACCTGGTCAATCGTGTGCGCAACGAGGCCGCCAAGCGCGGCATCGAGGCCCGCATCCTCTCAAGCTGCCAATGCCTGTGCACCACGATGTACCGGATTGACATGCCGCACCTGCTCTGGGTGCTGGACAACCTGGCCGAGGGCAAGGTCGTCAATCAAATCAAGGTCGAACCGAACGTCCGCCGCTGGTCCCTGGTAGCCCTCGACCGGATGTTGAAAATCACTGCCGGGTCAAGATCGCCGGCTGCGACGGCAGCGCCGACCACTGCAAATTGATCCGTTCGATTTCGCAACAGCAGACCTGCGGACCCGAGACCGCCGGCGCGCTGTTGCTGTCGTGTGGCGTTTGCGGTTCAGACGTGCTGGAGTTTGTTGGTGCCGTTGAGGGCGGCGACTTTGTAGGCTTCGGCGAGGGTGGGGTAGTTGAAGACGTTGTGGATGAAAAAGTCCACGGTGCCGTCGAAGGCCATGACCGCCTGGCCGATGTGGATCAGCTCGGTGGCGCCGGTGCCGATGCAGTGGATGCCGAGGATCTTGCGGTTGTCCTGGTGGATCAGGAGCTTGAGCATGCCGATGTCGTCGCCGAGCAGTTGGCCTCGAGCCAGCTCCTTGTACAGGGCGACGCCGGCTTCGTAGGGGATGCCTTGGTCGGTGAGCTGCTCTTCGGTCTTGCCGACCATGGAGATTTCCGGCACGCCGTAGATGCCCAGGGGGAACAGTTCGGGGAAGCAGTCGGTTTTGATGCCGAAGGCGTGGCACACGGCGAGGCGGCCCTGCTCCATGGCGGTCGAAGCGAGCGCCGGGAAACCAATCACGTCGCCGGCGGCGTAGATGTGTTCCACCGCGGTTTGATAGTTTTCATCGACCTGGAGGCGTTGGCGGTTGTTGTGTTCGAGGCCGACGTTTTCCAGTTGCAACGCCTGGCAGGTGCCCTGGCGTCCGACGGCGTAAAGCAGTGTGGCGGCGTGGAGCTTTTTTCCTGATTCGAGGGTGGCCTGGACGAGCGCGCTGCTGCCGTTATCGGGTGGCAGTTGCTCGATCCCTTCGACCTTTTCACCCAGCCGCAGCGTGACGCCCATCCGTCGCAGGTGGTACTGAAACGCCTCGGCGATTTCACGGTCGAGAAAACTGAGGACCTGGTGGCGTCCTTCGACGAGGGTAACGCGGACGCCGAGCGTGGCCATGATGCAGGCGTACTCGGTGCCGATCACGCCGCCGCCGACGACGATCATGCTCTTGGGCACGTGATCGAGCTTGAGCACGTTGTCGGAGCAGAAGATGGTCCGGCCGTTGAAGGGCACGCTGGCGGGCTTGGCCGGCCGAGTACCGGTGGCAATGACAAACTTGTCGGCGGTGATCAGGTCGGTCTCGCTGTCACGGGTGATCTGAAGCAGGTTGGGCCCTTCGAAGTGGGCGTGACCCCAAATCAACTCGACGCCGTTACGGTCGAACGCGTCACGGATCACCTCCAACTCGTTGTGGATCACCTGCTGGCTGACCGCGATCAGGTCGGCGATGGTGATGTTGCGCTTGACGCGGTAGCTGTCGCCGAACAGGCCGCGCTTGCCGTGGCCGGTCAGGTGCAACACGGCTTCACGCAGGGCCTTGGAGGGGATGGTGCCGGTGTTGATCGCGGTGCCGCCGACGGCGTTGGCCTTCTCAACGATGACCACTTTCTTGTCGAGCTTGGCGGCCTGGATGGCGGCCTTCTGCCCCGCCGGGCCGGTTCCGATCACCGCCAGGTCACAGTGTTTCATGACAGGTCACATCCACAGCGCACCGAGAGGGCCCACCTTCGATACACCCATCGACCGTATCGAAGCAGCGGCTTAGCGGAAGGCGGTACGGGCAAGGCGGCTGTTCAGACGCGTCCCGAATTTATTGCCGCCCTTCGGGTGTGTTCAACTGCGGTTTGGCCCCCAACGGTTGCCCGTCCAACTCATCGGGCCAATCGACGGTGAGCGTTTGGGCGTCGCCGGTGGCGGCGAACAGTTGCTCGCGGACCAGTTGCCACCTGGCCTCGAACGGGCCGACGAGCCGGGCCGGGGCCAGCGGGTCTTTCGCCCGCCTGTACATCGCCTCCAAGGCGCTATGGCGGGCCAGTGTCAACCGGGTCTCGATCGTGCGTCCGTCGCGCAGGACGGTCAGCCGCACGGCACTGCCTGCTTCGCGGTTGTGGACCATCTCGACGAACTTGCTGGCGATCTGGGCGGGGTTGGTAGTGGCCGGGATGAATTGGCCGTCGATCGCCAGGATCAAGTCGTCGCTGTTGAGGTGCGCATGGCCGGGGAAGCCCGGCAGGGTCTGCACGACGCGGACGGCGGGCCGGTCAAGTTCGGGCATCTGGTTGGGGTTGACGGGCTTATGGGTCACGCCGATCGCCGCGACCGCCGGGCCGGCAAACTGACCTTGCACAATGCTGCGCAGCAGGTGGTGACGCGCCAGAGCGATCAGCCGATGCCGCTGTTCGGCGGTCGTGGCGGCGGGCCACAACGCCGCGATGTCCTGCACCGTCAGGTTCGGATCGGCCAGGAGTCGGCGGCTGGCCGCTTGGCGGACCTGGTAATCGTTGCTGCCCAGCTCTTCGAGCACGGTCATCGGCAGCGGCGCTGCTGCGGCGACCATGACGCCCAACACAGCGAGCGGCGTTACGACAAGCCATCCGCATCGGCGGCACGTTGCGCCAATAGAGCTATGCGAGGCGTTGTACGGCATCGTCACGGTTCCAGGATCGACGCGAGTTCATCGGCGTGCTTCTGCAACCACCTGACCTTGCGTTCGACCATGAGCAGAAAGCCCACGCCCTGCATGCGTGCAAAGGCCCCGGTTGCCGCGATCGGGATCACACTCTCGGCGATCAGCGCCTCGATCATCAGCCAGGGGATGGTGCGCAGCTCGGCGCGTGAGAGGACGCAGTTGGGCACGCTGTCGTAGCCGCGGAGGAATCGTTTGAATCGGGTCTCGTCGACGTAGTCGGGCCACTGGGCCGGATCGTCGCCGCCGCCGATGATCGAGAACTGCAAGGCCCCGTTGGCCACGTCGATTACCCGCTGCTGGATCCGCGCCGAGTCGTAATCGATCACCGCGACGACGTGCGGCCCACGGAAGAGCATGTTACCCGGGTGCCAGTCGCTGTGGGCGATCTGCATCGGCCAGTCGGTCAGGCCGGTCGCGTTGGCCCGCGCTGCCGCTTCGTTGTAGCTGGTGTGCAGGAACTTGACGACCTGTTCGATCTTGTCGCTCTGCTCGGCCACGGCTTTGGGTTCGGCCTGCTCCAGTGTGTGTGGGATCGCCTGCATGCTCTTGGCGACCGAGCGGGCCGCGTGGTACGAACCGGTCGGCGGCTCGTACTCGGGGTGATAAACCGACAACAGCTTGTGGAACCGCGCCAGGGTCTTGCCGGCCTCAGCGGTGGCCTCCAGCGAGTTGTCGTAGCTGGTGCCCTTGATGAAATCGAACAGCTCGTAGATCGCGCCCTTCCACTGCAGCATCGAGTTGTTGTCTTTCCTGGTCCCGACCAGGTGCGGCAGGGGAAACTGCTTCTGGGCCAGATACGTTTGCAGTGAGTGACAAAAGGCTACCTTGAACGGGTCGTCCCTGCCCTTGGCGCGGCGCTTGAGCAGGTACAGGCCCCTGTCCGTGCGGATGATCAGCTTCGGGGCTTTGCGTGATCCGCGGGGGAAATCCTGGATCGCTTCGATCGTGCCGATGTCGAAGTTCGACAGGACAATGGCCAGCTCGTCGGCGGCGAAGGCGGCGCGGCCGCCCCGCTCGCCGCGGCTGCTGACGCCCGACGCCGCCGAGCCGCCCGACACGCCCGAGCCGCCGTACATGCTCCCCGATGTCGTGCCCGAACCGGTGGCGACCACGCCGGGTCGGCCGTAGATGTCGCCGCGCTGCGCTGGGCGGTGGCTCTGATCAGAAGGCATCATGTTCCAATGGTCGATCGGCGATCACGCCGCGATTACCGCACGTCCCTCTTTAACTGGCGATCGGCATGGGGGTCACTCGACATTTTGCACCTGTTCCTTGATCCGTTCGATGGCGCTTTTGACCTCGACGATGGCCCGGTTGATCTGGCTGTCGTTGGACTTGCTGGCGATGGTGTTGGCTTCGCGGAGCAGCTCCTGCGCCAGGAAGTCGAGGGTCCGGCCGGCGGGCTCCTGGTCACTCGAATCGATCACCTGCTCAAAGTGCTCCAGGTGTCCATTCAGCCGCGACAGCTCCTCGGCGATGTCCGCCTTGTCGGCGAACAGCGCCACCTCGCGGATCAGGTCGGTCTCGGCGACGTTCATCTCGGCGCGGGCCAGCAGGTCGTCGATCCGTGCCCGCAACCTTTGATGGTATTCCTCAATGACGAACGGGGCGCGCTGTTGGATCGATTTGAGCCGATCGAGCAGCACCCGCCGCTGCTGTGCCAGCTCGTCGGCGATCACCTTGCCTTCGGTGCTCCGCATGGCCAGCAGCCGGTCGGCCGCCTGGTCCGCCAGCCGCAGGGCCACCGGCCGGACACGCTGGAGCAGCGCGCTGTCGTCTTCGTTGGGCTGCAACACCCCCGGCAGCGCCAGCAGCGCCGTCAGGTCGATCGCCACGGACTGGTCACGCTGGCGGACCTTGGCGTGGATCGTCTCGAGGTGGTCGAGGTACGTCAGCAGCGCCGCGTCGTTGATCCGCGATGCCGCCGACGCGTCGGACGTCAGCATCTTGAGCGTCAGCGTGACCGACCCGCGTGACAGCTTCTTTCGCAGTTGCGTTTCAAGCTCGGCCTCGAGCCCGGCAACCGCGTCGGGCAGCCGAACAATCGCCTTGAAGTAACGGTTGTTCAGGCTGCGCAGCTCGACCGTGTAGTGGATGCCGTCGATGTGCTTCGAGGCCTCGCCGAAACCGGTCATCGATCGGATCACCGCTGCGTCTCCACTGTCACTGGAACAAAAGATGAGCCGCGAATGAACGCAAATAAACGCGAATCAGCAGTTATGAGTCATGGTTGCACACAGATGGACACAGATACGACGAACCATTCAACTGGCAACTGTCCTGTCAACAGATCGACCGCCACTGTCTCGGTTTTCATATCCCCATCTGTGTGAATCTGTGTGCATCTGTGGCTGATCTATATTTTTCCTGATTCGCATTTATCGGCGTGCATTTGCGGCTACTCGTTGCCCGGCGGCTGCGGCGCGGGTGTGGACTCATCAGGCGGTGCTGCGGGCACGAGATCGCTTGATTCATCCAGTGGCGGCGATTCAGCGGGCTCGCTCGGGACCGCCGGTTCCTCTTCGACCCCGGTCACCGGGACCGCCTGCTGGGCCGGCGGGTTGATCGACCATGTCAGGCCCATTGCCAGCAGCAGGAAGGTGACAAAGCAAAAGACAGTAAACCAGGTCAGCACGTCGCCGGTCTTGGCGCCGAACGCCGCCTGAGCGCTGCCGCCGCCGGCTCCGCCAAACGCACCGCTTAACCCACCGCCCCGCGGCTTCTGGATCAGGATCACCAGCAGCATGAACAGGCAGGTCAGGGCGAACAGGACCCCCATCAGCGTTACGTACCAGGCACCGAGCGTCAACATGGTCGTTGTCCTTGTGGGTTTATTCTATTGCCGATCACCTGTGACCGCCCAATCCGGTGGGCGGTCGGCAGCCGATTATCCCGCGGCGGCCTCCACGATCGCCGAAAAGTCGTCGGCCTGGAGCGACGCACCGCCGATCAGCCCGCCGTCGATGTCGGGTCGATCAAACATCTCCCGGGCGGTGGCGGGCTTGACCGACCCGCCGTACTGGATGCGTGTGGCGTTGGCGACGGGGGGGGTATACCAGTTGGCCAGGCACCGCCGGATCGCCGTGTGCGCCGCCTGAGCGTCGGCGGCGGTGGCGGTCTTGCCCGTGCCGATGGCCCAGACCGGCTCATACGCGATGGTCACCTTGGCCATCTGCTCGGCCGTCACCCCCGCCAGGCCGTAGGACAGTTGCGCGGTGTTGACCGCATCGGTCTGGCCGGCCTGGCGCTGCTCGATCTTTTCGCCGACGCACAGGATCACCTCGAATCCCCCGTCCAGCGCCGCCAGCACCTTCCGGTTAATCAGCACGTCGGTTTCGCCGATCACGTGTCGCCGTTCGCTGTGGCCGACCAGCACGACACTGACGCCCACGTCCCGGAGCATCGACAGGCTCACCTC
>JAZGCX010000066.1:0-2690 GCA_036477175.1 Phycisphaeraceae bacterium | reverse complement strand
GCCCCGACCCCGGCTCAGGAGCGGCCCCGGCTCAGGAACTGCCGCGGGGATGCTGGTATTGCAACGGCGCCTGCGAGGGCCGCGGCTTCAGCGGCGGCCGGGCCTGCGGCCGGGCATAGAACCTCTGTTCGCTTTGGTCGAGCGTGGCTTCGAACGGCATGCGCATGCCGACCGCGCCGCCGCGCTTGCCGGCTTCGCGCTGGGCCTTGTGCAGTTGCTTGGCCAGGTTCTTGCTCCACGGCAGCATGTAGGCGCGCGGCTCGTCCAGGCCGGCCATTTGCAGCCACAGATAGATCGCCTCGCCTTCCCTGACCCTGGAGCCGACGACCGTCGCCTCGGGCACCGACTTGCGGGCCCATTCGAGCGACATCGGCTTGGGCCGGCTCAACAGCTCGTTGAGGCTGGCATAGGCGGTCGGCATCAGGAGGCCGGCGAACACCACCGCCGTCACCCGCACCCACAGCTTGCGGGGCGCCCATACCGTGATGATCGCAAGCGACGCGGCCAGCACCACGACGATGGCGTAGAGGTATAGAATGCTGTCCATGGTCAGCTCCGGCTCCGAAGCGGCAGTGGCATGGAGTGGACGCTGCCTGGCACCAGCTTGCCCGCCTCGTCCAGGTCGAACCGGAACACGGTGATCTCCTCGCCGTCCCAGTTGAGAGTGACCTTGCTCGACAGGATCTGCTTGGCCGCCTCCTTGGGGGACTTCTTGACGCTGGCGACGACGGTGACCGGGATCGGATATTTCATGCCCAGATTCTGATACAGATGGACATTGACGGTGTAGCTTCCGGCCGGTACGCCGCGGCTATACGAGACCTCGTAATTGATGCGCGAGACGTCGGACCGGTGCCCCAAATCGTCGCGCAGCAAGTTGAAGATCTGGCCGCCCTTGTTCGAGTACCCGACGGGCCGGTCTCCGGGCGCTTGGACCCACAGGTCGACATCGGCATCGAGTTCCGGCGGCCAGTTTACCTCGATGATGACGTTGCCCGGCGCCGAGACCGATTCCTCGGCCTTGGCCGGCGGGTTCAGGTGGGGCAGCAGCAGGATGACAATGGCGATGAAGCCCAAAAGGGCCAGCATGATGACGTCGCGGAATACGGTCGCGGTGTCGTCCTCCTCGAAATGGTCAAGACCCTGCATGGGCCTCACCGAATTCGACAAGCGCGGTGATCAGGTTGACGGTGCCCGTGGCCACGATGTGGTAGTTGACCATCAGCCAAAGATTGAAAACCGCGCCAACCAATGTCGTGTACAGCGCGACCGACATGCCGTCGATCAGCGTCGCCACCATCGGGCTGATGGAATCGATATCAGCGGCGTTCTGGGGATCGATCCCGGAAAGCGCGATGATAAAGCCGACGACCGTGCCGATCAGGCCCAGGAACACCAGGCTGCTGGCGAAATGCCGGATGGTGCCAATGCGGGTCGAAAGCTTCAGCCGCAGGGCGGCCGCGCTCATCGACCGGCTGTCGGCGTTGCGGCCGCGGATCTGGGCCAGGTAAGTGGCGGCACGGGACGGCAGCAGCGGATGAAAATCCTTGATCTGGTTCAACTCGCGGCTGGTCTGCACCGCTTTCCACGCGCACAGGACAAAGCCGACCAGGAATGTGGCGAAGATCACCAGCGATAGTCTGGTCGGGTCCGCCGCGATAACCATCGCCACGAACCCGTGCAGATACGCTGCCGCGAACAGGGCAACGCCCACCATGTTGACGATGACGAAGCGCAGCAGCAGGAGATACTCATACGAATCTTGCCCCCGGCCCTTGGCCGCGGACAGCAGCCACGCCAGATGCTGGCTGCCGTCGGTCTCGCCCTGATCCCGTGCTGATTCCGGGACGTCCTGGGCGAAGTTGGCCTGTTTGGCGATCTGCGGACCTGCTGGACCCATCGGGGCGTCCCTCCACGTGTCGGTATCGCGGGCAATCGATAAACGGTAGGGGGATATGGTAAATACCGCGTTAAAATTCATGAATGCGGACTTAACCTTTGGTGTATATCCGAAGCGGGAGAGCCCGGCCGCGAGCGGGTTTATTTATCTAAAGCAGTACGATCACCTGGTTCCCCGCGCATCCGTGGCGGTAAGCCAGGGGAACGGCCGCAAAGAAATTGGCCGGTTCCGTATTTTCAACTGCAACCAAGGCCAATTTGCCCGATTCCGGACCGCAACCGGTTAACCGTTGCGAAAACATTGTGATCTAGCGTGCTGACCGTTGTGGGGCGGCCGGCATCGGCAGGGCAAGCCCCGGCGAGGGCGCAATGTCAAAGAAATCCGGCGATTCGGATGAAACGGACGGCGGCGGCGGCAGGGAAAGGCGCCTGTATTCGCGCACGCACCTGATCTGGACCGGGTCCCTGGCATTTGGCGACAAAAGCGTCGACTGCGTGATCATGAACGCGTCGGCCAACGGTGCCAAGATCAGGGTCGCCGAGGCGCTGCCATTCCCCGAAATCGTGACGCTGCGGATTCCCCGCCTTGGCGGCTTCCGGGCCGAGGTCGTCTGGTCCCGGGACAACAAGCTCGGCGTTCGCTTCCTCGAGGAGCCCGAACGGGTGGCCCAGTTGATCGAGCAGGTCCTGCCCCACCCCGAACTCGCGTCCTGACTCCGAAAATTTCCGTGCCGCGCCTAGTGCCCTGCCCCAGAAATTCGCCCAACGAATTTCTGGGGCAGGCTACTAAC
>JAZGCX010000065.1:0-7749 GCA_036477175.1 Phycisphaeraceae bacterium | reverse complement strand
TTGTGAAAAGGTATCTTCGCCACATGAATAGCGCGTGGTACCTCGACATATGCTGAGCAACCTATAAGGCCGACAGTTAAGACGAGCACACAGGGAATCTTTGTGACGTTTCGCGACGACCGAGTTTCTTGCTGCATGTCTAGGACCCTAACACAAAAAAACGGCAAGGAAAAAGGGTCGGGAGTCGATTTTCATCTTCATCACCTCCGGCCACGCATTTGTCAAAGAGAACAAGCTTCTTTGCAGGTCCATTACTCAATTCGATTCCCGACCCCTCAAACGCCCATGGTACCGGCACCGCATTAACATGCGGTGCTCACTTCAATGAGGCGCGGTGTGACTTGCCTGGTGACGTTTCAACCAAGCGCTTTGGGGCTGAGGATATTGGCGGGCCGGAAGCGTCTGCCCAGGACGGCGGTGCTGTCGGCTTTGAGCCAGTGGTCGAGGACGGCGGCGTAGACCGAGCGGAAGTCAACGTTGTAGATCAGATCGCCCTGGTCGAGCCGTGCGAGGCTGGGGTGTTCGCCGAGCAGGCCGGGCCGAACCATGTCGCCGAAGATGAACATGGGCCCGGCGGTGCCGTGGTCGGTGCCGTTGGAGGCGTTCTGCTGGACCCGTCGGCCGAACTCACTGAAGGCGATCGTGAGCACGCGACTGTCCTGGCCCATCGCTTTCAGTTCCGCGTAGAAGGCGTTGACGGCTCGGGCGAACTCGCCGAGGTTGTTGGCGTGCGAGTTGATCTGGGCGGCATGGGTGTCGAACCCGCCGAGGCTGACGTAGTAGACCCGGGTGCGGAGCTCGGCGCGGATCATCGCCGCGACCATGCGTAATTGACTGGCCAGGCGGCCGCCGGGGAACCGGGTGACCGGACCCTTGGCCACGGCATTGCGGATGCGATCGGAGGCGATCTGCGCGTTCAGTGCGGTGCGCATCAGGAAGGCGGTCTGGTCGTCCGGGGCGGCGCCAGCGGCGGCGATGATGATGCCGGCGCGGTTGATCTTGTCGTATTCATCGCCGAGCAGCGGGTGCAGGTCGGACCCGACCCATCGGAACAGGTTGGCGTTCTGGAATGAAATGGGCTTGACGGTTTTGCCCTGCGTGGCCAGGGGTGTGTTTCGGCCGATGCAGACGCAGTCGGTGCCGTCGGTGTGCTGGGGATCGACGGTGTGGTCCATGGCTTTGCCGATCCAGCCGACGCCCTGGTTGGCAGTGGTGTCGGCGGTGTGCCAGATGTCCATGCTCGTAAAGTGAGAGCGGTTGGGGCTGGGATAGCCGACGCCCTGGACGACGGCGGCGGTGCCGTCGTCGATCATCTGCCTGAGCGGACCCATCTGCGGGTGCAGGCCCAGGCCCTTGGACTTGTTCAGGCGGATCACGTCGTTTTCACGGACGGCCAGGACAGGCCGGGCCTTGTAGTACTCCGGTGCGCCGTAGGGGACGACGGTGTTGAGCCCGTCGTTGCCGCCGCTGAGTTCGATGACGACCAGGATGCGGTCTTCGGGCACGCCGGGCCGACTCACCGTCAGCGCCCCGGGCTGGGGTGCGACGGCCAGGGCCGACTGGTGCAGGAACGCCGGCACCGTTGCAGTGGTCGAGACAATGGCCAGGCTCGTGCCGAGGAACTCGCGGCGCGTGTAGGCGGGTCTGTCGGTCATGGGTCGGTGCTCCGTTTGGGCCAAGCTGCGTGTTTGCTAAGCTCCGTAATTGCCAAGCCGCAAGCGGCGGGTTAACACAGTTGGTACTCCGGCATGGCGGTGATCAACAGCAGCGTGGCGATCAGGGTGTCGCGGTTGATCGGTCCGCCGCGGTCGCTGAGGAAGCCGATCAGTTGCTCGCGGCGCTGCGGCGCGACGCGGTCGCCCAGAAGCGTGGCGATCAGGTGATCGGTCACGGCGGCAGGTTTGGGCGCCGGCAAATCCTTAACCAGAAAGCCGGGGTCGTAGTTCACGTCGTTGCGGCTCCAGCCGTCTTTGAACGGCAGCTTGCCGGAGATGAGGTAGGCGCACAGGTTCTGCCGCACGAATAAGGTGGAGGTGTTGATCCAGCTCCGCCCGCCGTCCCAGCCGGCGACCGAAGGCGGGTCGAACAGCCGCTGGCCCATCATGTTCATCGCGGTGTCGAGGATGCCGGCGTCGCGGTCGGGCGGCTGGAACACGTGCACGGTGCCGACGACCAGTTGGGCGGGGCTCTTGATCAGGTTGCCGACGATGGCCGGGTCGTAGAAGTGCTCGCTCTTGAACAGCGTCTTGAGGACCGGGGCGATCTGGTACTGCCGGGCATAGAGTTGTTGGGCGAGTTTGCGGATCACGGTTTTGGCGGCCGGGTCGGGGCCGTTGGGCATGTCGCTGACGAAATGCCTGTACAGCTTGTAGGCGACAAAGGCGGCGCACTGTCTGTGCGCCAGCAGGATGCGGACGAAGTCGTCGCCGTTGAACCTGCCGCGTTTGCCGAGGATGGTTTTGGCGCCGGCGTCGTGGGCGTTCTGCCGGAAGACAAAGTCATTGTCCCGGGCGGTGTAGCCGGTCAGGGCGCGGGCGCCCTGTTTGATGTCGTTTTCGGTGTAGTTGCCCTCGCCGAGGGTGAACAGCTCCATCAGTTCGCGGGCGAGGTTTTCGTTGGGGTGGTCTTTGTTGTTCGAATCGTTGTTGAGGAACCGGATCATCGCCGGGTCACGGACGATGTTCATGGCCAGGGCGGCGAAGCTGTCGTTGGCGTGCCGGCGGAACATCGCGTTTTGCTGGAGCATGAGGAAGCTGTCGCGGACGGTGCGATGGTTGGAGGCGAAGTGGCCGTGCCACAGCAGGACGAGTTTCTCCTCAAGCGGTCGCGGGGTGGCGATCATCCGCCGCAGCCACCATTGGCGGAGACCGGCCATCTGTTGGCGGTCGGCCGCCTGGCTTCGGGCGCGTCTGAGGCGGGCCGCCTCTCTCGCCGCGGCGTCGTTTTCACGCCGGGCCCGTTCGAACTGCTGCCGCTCTTGCCGGGTCGGCGGTCGGATGATGTCGGCATCGTAGTTGGGCGGGGCCAGGGTTTGGTCGTCGATCTTGTGATAGTCAACCAGGGAATCGACGGCCTTGTCCAGCCCCATCGCCTGGAGGGTGACGATCTGCCTGGGCGTGCCGCCGAACCCAGCGCGGTTGAGCAGGTGGCGGGCCTGGTCATAGCCGAAGGACCGCGGGCCCAGCGGGCGGGTTGAACGGGTCACGCCCATGGCGGTGCACCGAAAGGAAGAACGAGGGTTGCTTCTTTGGTCCAACGAGGCAGCGGCCGGGGTTATTGCCGAGCGTCGGGGCGATCCGGCGGGTCTATTGCGTTTCGTCCAGCCGGTTCATGGCAATGGTCCGCGCCGAGGCGATCATCGCGGCGGGGCCTTCGGTGTCGGCCGACGCCTCGATGGCCGCGGCGTCACACGGCAGGGTGAGGGTGAAGGTCGTGCCCTCGTTGGACGAGCTGTCCAGGTCGAGCTTCCCGCCGTGCTCTTCGATGATCTTCTTGGTCACGACCAGCCCCAGGCCCGTGCCGCGAAGCCCCTTGGTGGAATGGAATGGCTCGTACAGCCGCTCGATCTGCTGGGCGTCGATGCCCGCGCCGTTGTCGTTGATGCGGATCCGCGCGAGCTGCTGGTCGACGTTGTAGTCGCAACTGACGCTCACCGCGCCGGTGTTGGGCTCGACCGCATCCAGCCCGTTGTTCAGCAGGTTCACGGCAGCCTGGTAGATGCCCGACGGGTCGATCGGCACCGGGGGCATGTCCTCGGCGAAGTCGGTCAGCAGCGCCACCTGCCTGGCGTCGTACTGCTTCTGCACCAGTGCGACGCACTCTTGAAGCAGCTTGGGGAGATTGGTCAGTTCCCGTTCCGGCCGCCGCTGCGTCGAGAACGCCAGCATGTTCATGGTCAGTTCGTAGATGCGGGCGAGGTTGCGCGCCACGATCTGCCACCCGCCGTGGACCACTTTCAGACTGCCCTTTCGCAGGCCCAGCTCGACCACGTCTGCGCCGCCGCGCAGGCCTTGCAGGATATTCTTAATCGAGTGCGACAGCGACGCGACGGTTTCGCCGACGGCAGCCAGCCGCTCTTCACGGACGCGGTGCTCGTGCATCTCGGCGTTGGCCAGGGCCATGCCGGTCTCCACGCCCACCGCCGTCAGCAGCCGCAGTTGATCTTCGGTGTAGGTGTAGTTGGCGACCCGGCTGTCGAGATAGATCACGCCGTAGAGCCGGTCTTTGAATTGGATCGGCGCACACAACGCCGAGCGGATGCCGAACTCCTGGACGCTCTCGCCGCTGGCGAACCGAACGTCGGTCATCGCATTACTCGAGAGTACCCCCATACTCTTTTGCAGGACGTAGCGAACGATCGTTCGACTGACGGTGATCGGACGGCGGCGGGACGACGGCGGGGCGCCCGGCTCCTGGCGGTGGCGCACCACGACCGGGTCGGGCCGCTGGTCGGGCGAATCCTGCAACAGGACGAAGCCGCGGTCGGCCCGGAAATACTCGAACACGACGTCCATGATCCGTTCGAGCAGTTGGCTGCGATCGACGATCGAGCCGATCAACTGCGTCAGCTCGTAGAGCACGCGTAGCTGCAGCGCCGCGGCCTCGTTGGGATCGGACACGGCCATGATCATCGAGTCGTCGCTGGAGGCCACGACGCTGTGGATGTCGGTCTCGATCTGGCGCTTGGGCACCACCCGGACGCCGCTGGTGGTCTGGGGCTGGTCGGTTTCGCCGAACGCGATCAGCGTCGTGCCGGTGCGGATCTGATCGCCGTTGTGCAACTGGAGCCGGTCGGTGACCCGCACGCCGTTGACGAACGTGCCGTTGGAGCTGTTCAGGTCACGGATGAACCACTTGCCGTCGTCGGGGGTCAGCTCGGCGTGCCGCCGCGAGATGGTCTGGTCGCGCAGCGGCAGCGATTCGCTCGATCGGCCAATCATCTGCGGCTCGTCATCGGGCAGATCGAAGTGTCTGCCTTTCTCAGGACCTTGCAGAATGGTCAGGACCAGCATCGCATGCGCTCCGATGACGAATGTCAAATGTGGCGTGACGAAACATCTGTAAATCACACGTTTTTGTCATTCGTCATTGGTCATTCTTTCGACATTCGTCATTTCAACGCAGTCCGGCCTGCCATGTCTTGAGCTGCTGCTCAAACCCGCTGAGGCCGGCGTTGCCCGACGAGCGGTACCGCTTAACCACGTTCTGGGCGCCTAACCAATCGTAGATGTCCTTGTCGCAGATGTCCTGTGCCAGCCCCTCCTGGGCGCAGGCGGCGTTGAACTGGTCCAGCGACAGGTCGCCGAGCCGCGTTTTGCCTGTGCTTTGGCAGTGGCGGACCAACGCCGCGACGACCTGGTGGGCGGTGCGAAACGGCACGCCGCGTGTCACGAGATACTCGGTGAGGCTGGTGGCGTCGAGGAAGCCGTGATCCAGCCCGGCGGCGATGCGGTCGGCGTTGAACCCGGTGGTGCTCACCATCCGCGCCGCCATCGCCAGGGCGTCGCAGACGGTGTCATAGGCGGCGAAGACGTGACGCTTGTCTTCCTGCAAGTCGCGGCTGTAACCGATGCCCAAGCCCTTGCAGATCGTGAGCAGCGCCACCAGGTTCCCATAAACGCTGCCACAGCGGCCGCGGATCAGCTCGAGCATGTCGGGGTTGCGCTTCTGCGGCATCATGGACGAGCCGGTGGTGTACCGTTCGTCCAGTGTGATGAAGCCGAACTCGCTTGAGGCGTAAATGATCCACTGCTCGGCCCAGCGTGAAAGCGTCATGGCGGTCATCGCCAGCGCATAGACAAAATCAATCGCCGCATCCCGCGAGGCGGTGGCGATGATGCTGTTGGTCGTGGGCTCGCCGGCCGGAAGATCGCGGGCGGCAAACTTGCGATCGAGCGGTAAGCTGCTGCCGGCGATCGCGCCCGAGCCAAGCGGGTTGTGGCAATCCAGTTGGTGCAGTGCGATCAGTCGGTCGTGGCACCCGGCAAACGCCGATGCCCATGCCGCCAGCTCAGCCCCGACAACGATCGGTTGGGCCCGTTGAAGGTGCGTGTAGCCGGGCATCACGATCCGGCCGTCGCGTTCAGCCAGATTCAACAGCGCCTTGTCAAGCGCACGGAACTTCGGCCGCAGACCCTTGGACACCGCCTCTGCGATCCACAGTTTCAGGTCGAGTGCGACCTGGTCGTTTCGGCTGCGGCCGGTGTGGAGCTTCCGCCCCGCGTCGCCGATCTTCTCGATCAGCGCCGCCTCGATGCACATGTGCACGTCTTCCAGCTCGACCTTCCAGCCCGGCCAGCCGTCGAAGTCGGCTTCAATTTCGGCTTCGATTTCTTTGAGGCTTTTTTCGATCTGCGCGAACTCGTCGTGGCTGATCAGGCCGACTTTCGCCAGCATCCGCGCATGGACGATGGAGCCGGTGATGTCCTGCTTGTACAGCCGCCGATCGTGATCCAGGGACTGGACGAACCGCGCGGCCAGGGGGTCGGCGGCCGACCCCGGCCCGGTCTTGGCGTGCTCCCACGGTTTGGCACTGCCGCTGCTCATAGCCGACAGTGTAGCGGGCAAATGACGGATGACGAATCCTGAATGACGAATGAATGACAACTGTCCAAGAGGCTGTTGCGAAACCCGATCGCCGCGGCCGGGAGGCCGCCCTTGCGGGTGGGGCTATGAGTGGAAAAAGGTTTTGCAACCAGCTTCGAATGACCAACCCCGTTTGTCAGCGGGCGCTTGGTGGATAGGTTATTGGGTCGCCGGGACTGGATTCGACATTCGTCATCTGTTCAGAACGGGATTTCTTCTTCGTCGTTGTCGAACGAGTCATTGATCTGGCGGTGATGGACGCGGATGATCCTGGCCATGGCCTGACCGAGCAGCGGGGCGATCGCGGCAGTGGTCTCAAGCACGTCGGCGTCGAATGGCTGCGAGCCATCGCGGAACAGGACCACCACCGCCAGCGTTTCGTCATCGTGCGGGCAGGCAAAGCCCAGCACGTGGCTGTCGGCCAGATAGGCAAAGTCGTCGCCGAGCCACTCGCCAAGCGTCTGGTTGTCGGTGATGTGCACGGGCGCGTCGCGTTCGGCCAGCAGAGGGGCAACGACGTCGGCCAGGTGTTGCAGCAGCAGGTCGGCTGAGTCTGGGGTGCAGTCGTAGTTCACGTACCCGCCGAGGGAGTACTCGCTGCCGGTGGCGGGCAGGAAGATCGCCGCGTTGGTGGACCCGGCCTTGTGCACCAGATATTCCAGCGTCTTGCGGAGCAGGTTCTCCAGGTCCAACTCATTGCGGACCAGGGCCGCGAACTCGCTGGTGTAAACCACGTGTTGCATCTGGGCGGCCAGTTCCTGGTACGCGGTGACCAGGTCGTTGCAGAGGATGTCCACCTGCTGGGTCACCTCCTGGCGGGCGATGTTCAGTTTCTTGCAGATGCGGCGGAGTCGCCGGATGCGCATCTGTTGTTTTTGTCCAACCTTGTGTCGGTCGATCGCAACGCGGACCCGCTCGTTCAGCTCATCCAGGTCCAGCGGCTTGGCGATGAAGTCGGCCGCGCCGGCGCGGATCGCCTCGATCGCGCGCTGGAGGTTGGGCTGATCGCTGATCACGATCGTCTGCGTGGTCGATTGTGTTTGATCCAGCTCGTGGGCCAGGTCGATCCCGCTGCCGTCGGGCAGGTTCGGCTCGATCAGCGCCAGGTCCACCTCGGATTCCCGCAGCCGGGTGCGGGCTTCGGCGAGGCTGGCGGCCTCAAGC
>JAZGCX010000064.1:0-2485 GCA_036477175.1 Phycisphaeraceae bacterium | reverse complement strand
TTGGTTTGCCCCTGCCGACGACAACGAGACGGCTGCGCGACCGCAGCGGCTCAGGCAGGCTGCCCAGTGCCGTGACGGCGCGGTCCACGCCCTTGGTGCGGAAACCGGAGCCGATGTGCAGGATCATGACATCATCGGCAGCGATGCCCAGCTCGCGGCGCAGCTTCAGCCGGTCGGCGTCGCTCGGCACGCACCGAACGAGGCGGTCACGGTCGATCCCCGGCGGCAGCAGCGAGAAGCGATCCGCCGGCGTCCCGTAATGGCGGATGAACTTTTCACGCTCCTGATGGGCAATCAGAAAGATCTGTGTGTCGGTGTCGGGACCAAACACCGCCGCTTCCTGGCGGAGCATCGCGCGGTATCGCGGCAGCAGTCGCACGGCAACCGGCCTAGTCGCGGCGAGTTTCGCCGCCAGGCACGGATCGCCGGCGTAATAAACGTCGAGTCCGGGGGTCTTGTTAAACCCAACGACGCAGTCGAATCGATCGGCGGCCGAGGCGCGGCGCAGGTGCGCGGCGAGTTTGTCATTGCTGCGGTGATTGCTCACCGCACGGGTGTTCACCACGTGCACCGTGATTTGGTCCGGCCGCGGACCGTCCCAACCGCCGGTCAGAACATGCACATCGTGTCCCCGCTCGGCACACCGCTGTGCGATCCGCAGGAAGTCGCGCTGCAACCCGCCGAACTCGAAATACCGGGCGATCACCAATAAGAGGCGAGATCGCGTCATACTCATCACATCTTAATCCGAGGACCGCCGCATCGCCCAAAGCATGTCGCTCAATAAAAACCCGGTCTTCCGACCGGGGCTGTGGACCATGTCGTCAATGAGTGAGTGATTATCCCCTGGCTGCCTGGAGGCGTTGTCCGAGCGCGGTCAGCTCGTCCTTGAGGCCCCCGGGCAGTTTGTCGCCGAACTGAGCGTAGTGCTCGCGCAGTTTGGGCATCATGTCCAGCCATTGAGCGGGATCGACCTTGAGCAGCTCGTCGAGGTCGGCTCTGGGGATGTCCAGGCCCGTCAGGTCCAGCGCCTCGGGTGTAGGCAGCAGGCCGATAGGGGTTTCGACGGCGTCGGCTTTGCCGGCGCAGCGTTCGACAATCCACTTGAGCACACGGCTGTTCTCGCCGAAGCCCGGCCAGAGCCACTTACCGTTGTCATCCTTGCGGAACCAGTTGACGTAAAAGACCCTGGGCATGTTCTTGCCGCCCTTGTCGCCCATCTGGAGCCAGTGCCGCCAGTAGTCGCCCATGTGGTAGCCGCAGAACGGGAGCATGGCCATGGGGTCGAAACGGAGTTGGCCGAGACCCCCGGCGGCGGCGGCGGTTTTCTCGCTGGCCATGATCGAGCCGAGGAACGTGCCGTGCTGCCAGTTGAACGCCTGTAGCACCAGCGGCTGGGTGGTAGCGCGGCGGCCGCCAAAGAGGATCGCGTCGATCGGCACGCCCTTGGGGTCTTCCCAGTTGTCGGCGATGACGGGGCACTGCCGCGCCGGCGCGGTGAAGCGTGCGTTGGGGTGTGCGGCCTTGGCATCCGAATCGGGGGTCCAGTCGTTGCCGTGCCAGTCGATCAGGTGAGCGGGTACGGGGCCGTCGATGTCCTCCCACCACACGTCGCCGTCGTCGGTCAGGGCGACGTTGGTGAAAATGGAGTTTTCCTTGAGCGATTCCATCGCGTTGGGATTGGTGTCGTAACTGGTTCCCGGCGCGACGCCGAAGAAGCCGGCCTCGGGGTTGATTGCGTAGAGCCGGCCGTCGGGGCCAAACTTCATCCAGGCGATGTCGTCGCCGACGGTCTGGACCTCCCAGCCGGGAATGGTCGGGTTCATCATGGCGAGGTTGGTCTTGCCGCAGGCGGAAGGGAAAGCGGCGGCGATGTACTTGACGTCGCCATCCGGACTGGTGAGCTTGAGGATAAGCATGTGCTCGGCCATCCAGCCCTCATCACGGGCCATGACGGACGCGATGCGCAGCGCGAAGCACTTCTTGCCCAGCAGGGCGTTGCCGCCGTAGCCCGAGCCGTACGACCAGATTTCACGTGTCTCGGGGAAGTGTGTGATGTACTTGTTGTCGCCGTTGCAGGGCCAGACGAGGTCGTCGCGTTTGTTGCCGTTTCGATCGACCAGTGGATACCCAACCGAGTGCAGGCAGGGCACGAACCGGCCGTCACCAAGCGCGTCGAGCACCTCGTCGCCGACGCGGGTCATGATGTGCATGTTGGCCACGACATAGGGTGAGTCGGTCAATTGCACGCCGATATGAGCGATGGGCGATCCGACCGGGCCCATTGAAAAGGGGATGACGAACATCGTGCGGCCGCGCATGGAGCCGTCAAAGAGCTTGCGCAGCGTATCCTTCATCTCGGCGGGGTCGCACCAGTTATTGGTGGGCCCGGCATCGTCCTTGCTTGTGGAACAGATGAAGGTGCGGTCCTCGACGCGGGCCACGTCGGCCGGGTCGGACCGGATCAGGAAGCTGTTGGGGCGCT
>JAZGCX010000063.1:0-2760 GCA_036477175.1 Phycisphaeraceae bacterium | reverse complement strand
AAAAGAGCCATTTCCGATCAGGGCGGCGCAGAATCCGGCGCACCGGATGCGCCAGATGCCCCGAATCGGCCCGATGACCCTGACCTTTCCCGTGTTATCAACGCTTGGCCGGGCCTGCCCGAAGCGGCCAAGGTGGGCATCGTGGCGATGGTTCGAGCCTACGATTCCAAGACATGAGCAGACCGTCACCAAGCGGCGTAAACGGTCATGACCGAGGGAATGACCTCTCCCTGCAGCCATCTGCACCCGCGCACACACCTGCGAGGGTCCGTGGCAGGCCCTTCCAGTCCGGATATGACCCGCGTCGCAACATGGCCGGTCGGCCGGCGTGACGTTGACGGATCAACTCAACCAGCTCGGCCATACCGCCCACGAGAAGGGCGGGCTTGCCGAGCTGCGCCGCATTGAGGCTGACGAGTCTGAGCCATTGCCGCGCCGTGCTGCTGCCAAGATGTGGATACGCAACCTCTGCGATGGCTTCTCCAAGGCTGGTAAGCCCCTGGCCGGTGACGACCTGGACCGCACGTGGGATCGCACCGTCGGTAAGGCACCTCAGCAGTTGATCGTGCAGCATCAGCCGGCCGAGAAGCCCGCAGCCCTTGCCGACGATCTGGTTGGTCTGCTCGACCAGCAGCCCGAGCTCGTTGATCAGGTCTGGCCGCGCCTCCTGCGCGGCCGCCGCAGCACGTTGGCGACGGTGATCGACGATTGGCCGACGGTGCCAGTTGCGGTCAAGGCACGAAACTTGGGCATCATTGAGAGGGCGGCTACGATCAGGCAAGAGGAGGTGAACTTTCGGCTGAGGTGCACTTGAAATGCCGCGCGGCACGCATCCCAACAGTTTGGCAAACCTGCGCCCGCGACCCTGGCAGCCTGGTCAGTCAGGCAACCCTGCGGGCCGCGCGCGTGGCGGTGCGTACATCAGCGAGTGGTTGAACGCACTGTTGATCGTGGACGGGGACGGCAGGCCGAGGTACACCAAGGCTGACCTGGAGAGGATCGTCACGGATGACAATGCGGCTCCCGCAATGGTGATCGCAGCCCGCCGTATCCTGTCGGCGATGCGGGACGGCAAGCTGCCGCGCGGCGGTGCCGATCCGGAGCCAGGGCGCGACTTCGACCGCATAGCTGACCGCATCGAGGGCAAGCCGACTATCACCATCAGACAGGAGGAGCCCCAGCGGCTCCCGGCGGAAATCATGGATGAGTACGTGGCCCTATTGGACCAGCATCCGGACCTATTTGACGATCTGTGGCCGCGAATCTTACGCGACTGCAAGGAGGACCAGATGATGCGTGAGCGTCTACTGCCCATATTGCAGAAGCATCATCCCGACTTAGCGCGAGCGCTTGAGCCGGTCGAGACGACGGCCAAGGCGCTGCCGGTGGAATGAGCCTTCGCCGCGGGGACTACCCCCGAACTGATCGCGCTGGTTGAGGCTGGCGCGAGCCCATAGTCCCCAACGCCAAATTGGCGTGCGGGGGACCTGCGATGCAGTCGAACACGCACGCGCGATGCTCCAGGGTTATCCGCCATGAGCTGAACGCCATCGACGCCCGACAGCTGGGGGGTGGGCAATGACCACCGAAAACCGCCCCACTCCCATCGTTGAGCAGCTCTTGAGCAAACGCGAGGTGGCGGAACTGCTCGGCGTTACCGAGCGGACCATCGACAACTACCGCAGCTCCGGCCGACTTCGCGCAATCAAGCTGAGCGCCGGCGTCGTGCGGTTCGATCCTTACGACCTTCGCGCGTTTATAGAGCAGGTCAAAGCCGAGGGGGTCGACTGATGGCGTGGCGCAGAGCGAAGCGGAATGAGCCGTGCCCCATCTGCGGCAAGCCCGACTGGTGCGGCCGGTCCGACGATGGCGCAATCCGGTGCATGAGAATCGCCGATCCGCCGACGGGGTGGCGCAGGCTCAAGACGTGCCCCGATGGCGGCACGGTCTTCCGACCGACCGATGAGCCGAGCTACACCGCGCCGGCCCCGCAGAAGAGATCCAGGGCGGCGAAGGGCCGGCGTAGCAGGACTTTCCCGACTGCCAACAGCCCAGCCGCCAATGTTCTGCGGATGATTCAGCAGGAGCACGGCGCGGACTGGATGCAGGTGGGGACGTTCATCTACAGCGACGGCCTGGGGCGAGAGGTGGCGCGCGTGCTGCGCTATGAGCCGCCCGACCGCGGCCTGAAGAAACTGAAGCAACTGCGGCCTATCCATTGCGACGGCGGGAGCTGGTCAATCGGCGATCCGGCCGGGCAATGGCCGCTGTACCGGCTCGCGGAGTTGAACGGCTCGCAGCGCGTCTTCATCCTCGAAGGCGAAGGAAAGGCCGATGCACTGCGATCGTTTGGACTCATCGCCACGACTTCGGCCCACGGCTCAAAGGCCGCTTCGAAGACGGACTGGCGACCGATCGCCGGCAAAGAATGCATCATCCTGCCTGACGCTGATGACGACGGACGATACTACGACGAAACCGTGTCAAGCATCCTGCTTCGTCTTCATCCGCCGACAACAGTTCGCATCCTGAATCTGCCCGATCTTCCGCACGGCGGCGACATCGTGGATTTCATCGCAGATCGGCGGACTGACGCA
Organism: Phycisphaeraceae bacterium; assembly: GCA_036477175.1. Classification (GTDB taxonomy): domain Bacteria; phylum Planctomycetota; class Phycisphaerae; order Phycisphaerales; family Phycisphaeraceae; genus JAZGCX01. The sequence continues at coordinate 163 of JAZGCX010000063.1, read as the reverse complement.
AAAGACGACCTCGCCATTCGGACGGAGATCTCCGACCTGGCGGCGCTTGTCCCTGAGCATGTGCCTTTAGCTGGCGACGATCGGGGCGACGGACGGCGTCCGGTCGTCGTCCGCTTGGCCGACGTGAAGGCCGAGCCGGTGCGCTGGCTTTGGCCCGACCGCA
>JAZGCX010000062.1:0-3409 GCA_036477175.1 Phycisphaeraceae bacterium | reverse complement strand
ACAGTTGGCCGGCAAATCAGCCCGCGGGGGGAGGGGGAGGGCGGACAGGCGGATGTGCGAGGTCCGATCGGCGATCGGCGATGGAGGAGGCGGAAGGGGACGCGACAAGTCGCGTCGCCTCGTGGGCAGGCGGCCCGGACCCTAGACCCCAGTCCCCAGAGCCGATACCTTCCCGCCATGCGGATTGTTGGTCACGGCATCGACATTGTGGAGACGGCCAGGATTGCGCGGATGCTCGCCGAGCACGAGCAGCGTTTTCTGCGGCGGTGCTTTACCGATGCCGAGCAAGCGTTCGCCAATGACCGGGCGCGTCAGATCGAGCACCTGGCGGGGCGATTCGCGGCCAAGGAGGCGGTGCTCAAGGTGTTGGGCACCGGCTGGCGTAACGGGATTGCCTGGACGGACGTGGAGATCATTCGTGAACGGTCGGGCGCCCCGCAGGTGGTTCTGCACGGCCGATGCAAGGAGGTGGCGGCCGAACTGGGCATCGACCAGTGGTGGGTCAGCATCAGCCACATCTCGACCCACGCCACCGCCAGTGCGATCGGCGTGGCCGATGACACAAAAGGTATGCAAGCACGTTGAGTCTGATTTCAGGTCACAGCCATCAGTTCGCACCCCATGCTTTGGCGCCCGTGTGCCGATAGAATGCCCCCATGGCCCGACGCCGCGACAGCCCGCCGCCGTATGAGATCATGGGCAACCTCTCACCCGCCGATGAACTGGCTGATCTGTCGGCCCGCGAACAGGAGGCGCACGAGGCGCGCGCCCAGCCGACGGGGCCGGTCACGTGGTGGTCGCAGTCGAAGTACCCGATCGTGCTGCGCGTGCCGCGGGGTTATGCCGTGCTGGTGGGGCTGCTATTGGCCGGGCTGATGATCCTGGCTTACCTGGTGGGTCACTCACGCGGCTACAGCGTCGGCCTGCAGCGGGCCAGGGCCGAGCGGGAAAGTGAAGCGGCCATGTTGGCAGATCTGCCACGTTTCATCCCCCCAATGGTTGCCGACACAGCGCCCGGCGGCGACGACGCGATCGAATACACCAACCCGCCGGTGTCCGAGGGCAACGGCCGCGATCCCCGGCAGGTCGGCCTCAACTACCTGATCGTGGCCCGCTACCCGCTCGACGAGGCTCAGCGGCTGGCCCGGTTCCTCGCGTCTCGTGGGGTTGAAACCGTGCTCGATCCGATCGACAATGGACGGTTTTACCACGTGGTCGTGGTCAACAAAGGCATCCACGGGAACCCGTCGGAATCAGACGAGGGCAAGGCTTTCAAGCGGCAGATGCAATTGATCGGCCGGGAGTGGAAGCGTCACAACAACAACCGCGGCGACGCGTTGGAGACGATGTACTATTACCTGCACCAAAGCGAGTAAGTTCCCGAACCGCAGTGGAGATCAAACGACATGAGCATCGATCGTAGCCTGAAAACCGGTGGCGGCCTGGCCAAACATCGCAACGTGCTCAAGCGCGCCGAGCGCGTTGCCAAACTGTCGGCCAAGGGTGGTTTCGACCTGGAACACGGTGATCCACTGGGCCTGCCCAAGGTGGCCAACCGTAAGATCACCCCCGCCGGTAAGGCGAGCAAGAAGGCCGAAGAAGCTGCTGCCACCACTGAAACCACCGAAGAAAAGACCGAGTGATCGACCCGCCGGCCGGGCACGCGCCGACCCGCACCGGCGCGGTGACACTAATGCTCGGCGACCGCTGTGGCGTGTCGTGGTTGCCCGTCGTGGTCCGGTCACCGTCGCCCATTTTCATGTTCAACGCGGACCGCTTTATCACCGACCGTCTTCGCGCGATCGACGCCTCGGGAATCCGGCGCGTCTTCGACCTGGCTGCCAAGCTCAAGAACCCGCTGAACCTGTCGATCGGCCAGCCGGATTTCGACGTACCCGATGCCGCCAAGGAGGCCGCGATCGAAGCGATCCGCAGCGGCTTCAACCGCTACACCGTGACGCAGGGCATCCCGCAATTGCGTGAGAAGGTCGCTGCCCACGTGGGCGAACAATTCCCGCAGATCAAGCGGGGCCTGGCGGACGGTGACCTGGGCAGCCTGATTACCTCGGGTGTCTCGGGCGGGCTGGTGCTGGCCCTGCTCACGTGCGTCGGGCCCGGCGACGAAGTGCTGATCCCCGATCCATATTTTGTCATGTACCGGCACCTGGTTGCCCTCGCGGGCGCCACGCCGGTGTTCATCGACACCTATCCGGACTTCCAGCTCACGCCGCAGCGTATCGAACCGCACATCACGCCGCGATCAAAGATGCTGCTGTTCAATTCACCGTCGAACCCGACCGGCGTGGTCAGCCCGGAGGCGCAGTGCCAACAGGTCGGCGAACTTGCACAGAGGCATAACCTGTTGCTGCTGGCCGACGAGATCTACGACGAGTTCTGCTACGAGAAGACGGCGCCCGAAGATGGAAGCCCGCCGCGTTGCCCCTCACCGGCAGCCTACAACCGGCACGTTCTCCTGCTGCGTGGCTTCTCGAAAACATACGGGATGACCGGCTGGCGACTCGGCTACGCCGTGGGACCCAAGCCCATCATCGAACAGATGACCAAACTACAGCAGTACTCGTTCGTGTGTGCCCCCTCCATGGCCCAGATCGCCGGCGTGGCCGCGCTCGACCTGGATATGTCCGGCAATGTGGAGCAATACCGCCGCAAACGCGACCTGGTCGTCGAACGCCTTTGCCCAACCTATAACCTGACCGTGCCCGGCGGTGCGTTCTACGCATTCCCCGAGGTGCCGCCGCGTCTGGGTCTGACTGCAACACAGTTCGTCGAACGCGCGGTCGAGCGCAACCTGCTGATCATTCCCGGGTCCGTGTTCAGCGAGCGCGACACGCACCTGCGAATCAGCTACGCCTGCGATGACGAGGTGCTCAATCGTGGTCTGGACGTGCTGCTCGAATTGGCGAACGGCTGAGCGGCTTGGGCGCCAAAGGCGTTGCGGCGCTGAAGATTTCACCCCGCGCAGGCGATCACATAATCGTCGTGGTTGCAGCGGGCAGATGGAGCATTGTGCCGTCGTCGGTGCGGACGATCAGGCCTTGGTACGGGTCCAGATCGATCACCTGACCGTGAATCGTCTTGCCGTCGGTGCGGAGACTGACCCGCTGTGCCAGGACCGTGCAGCGGCGACGCCACGCGGCCATGAGGTCATTCAGGTCGGCCTGCATCAAAGCGTGGTCCATCTTTCGCAATGTCTCGGTCAGCACGCACAACCGATCGACGCGTCGGCCGCACATCGACAGACTCGTGATCTGCTGGTGCAGGTCCTGGGGCATTTGGTCGGCTTCGATCCCGGTGTTGATCCCGACACCAATCAGTGCGGCCGTGTTGGCTTGAGCGTCGGTGCTTGTGAAGCTTTCGACCAGGATTCCCGCGATCTTGCGGCCGTCCA
>JAZGCX010000061.1:0-10297 GCA_036477175.1 Phycisphaeraceae bacterium | reverse complement strand
CCGCCCTTGCCCCCTCTGAAGTGAAACTTCGGGAGAGGACCGACGAGGGTCGGGCGACGCGGCCGGCACACGGCAGCCAGGTCGATCCGCATGAGCTGACCTCTCCCGGCGAGACGGCGGATCGTTGCACGCCCCGGTCCGAAGCGAAGCCGGCAGGCAAATTAATGTTGAAGCAATCACGTTGGTCGGGACCGCGTGTCGGGCCTGCCTGGTCGGCCCGGCGCGCGTCCGCCGGCGTGTGTTTTCAGTGCAAAGTGAAGAGCGAAGAGTGAAGAGCGAAGAGCGTGAGGCGTAATGTACGATGTGCCATCGGCGATGTGCGATCTGAAAAGTGCCTGGCTGCTGGCCGTCAGGATTTCGGATTGCGGAATTGGGACTTTGGTCTCGCGACCTCAGACCCTGCACCCTAAACCCCAGACCCTAATAAAAAAGGCGACGATACATTGCGTACCGTCGCCCGGAGGGAAAAGAGAGACGCCTAAATTAGATGGGCCGACCTTCGGTTGCCCCGGCTTTGCACCGCCGGGGTTGCGGCAGCCCTGCGTGTGTGCCGAGCAACATACCCGGCGTGGCAAATACTATCTGCTTCGCTTCGTCGGCGTCGGCGCGATGATGTCCGATAGCCTGGACCTCACGCCGGTGCCCCAGCGCAGATAGGCCCAGTGCAGCACGATGCCGACCGCCACTGCTACGGCATGTGTCCAGTTGAGAGACTGTACAAAGTCAGTTTGCATGTTCATCGCTATGCTCCGGGGGTTGTGGTATCGCCCGCTGCGGTTAGTCCGGCGCGTCGATCGAGAGCAGGTTGCTCGCCTCCTTAAGCGCTTCGGGTAACGCGGCGGCGACCTGGTCCACCTGATCAGCCGTCAGGTTGGCCTGTTCCAGAATCCGGGGATCGATTTGGAGTGTCTCGACGGTCCTGGTCAAGCCCAACTTGAGTTTCGCCGCGATGACGTCGGCCACGTGCACGAGGTTGGTGAGTGTGTGGATAGGCTCGGCCAACTCCAACGGGCGGTGGTGGTAGCCGGTGACGTAAGCGAAACTGGCGGGGAACTTCCACAACTTGCACAGAGCCGCGCCGAACTGTTCATGGCTGGCGCCGATGACCTTGGTCTCCGCGTCGCGGAAGGTGAGGTCCGGGTCGTGGTCCATCTTCTCCATGGCCTCGACGAAATGCGGGCGTCGTGCCTGGACCTCGACCATGATGCCGATGTCGTGGATCAGGCCGGCCAGGAAGGCTTCGTCCGGCATGCCGATGCCAGACTCCTTGGCCAACAGCCGGGTACAAGTGGCCACGGCGATCGAGTGGTTCCAAAGGTCACGGGCGTTGAAGCTGTTGCAGATGCGTCCGCCACGGAAGAGCTTGGCCAGGCTGGCGGCAATGGCGATGTTCTTGACGGCATTGAGGCCCAGAAGCACGATCGCCCGGTTAATTGAGCCGATCTGCCCCGGCAGACCGTAGAACGCCGAGTTGACCACCTTCAGGATCCGAGCGCCCAGCGCCGGGTCGTTGCTGATAATCTTATTCAGGTCCTGAGCGGTCGAGTCGGGGTCTTCCACGAGTCGGATGATCTTGAGGGTGATCTCCGGCAGCGTGGCGATGTGGCTGATTTCCCGGATCGCCGCCTGGACGATCGCGTCGTCGGGTGCATCGGCTTGACCGGTTCCTTGCGTAGCGGCCGCTTGGCTCATCCGGCGTTTCTCCATTCCGGGGCAGGGGTACCAATGTGGCGTATCGGCCGTCGCAAGGGGCGACTTAAGAGGACGGCAGTTCAATGTCACTGGTGGCATCGTGGCGGGGCATCGCCGGCGGGCAACGCCCGCTTGTCATCCACCGGGGCGGGGCCTACCCTGTCTGAGTCATGTGGCGTGTCTATGTGAGAGAGCACCCGACGTTCGGGTCGTGGTACCACCGGATCGAGCGTCAGCCCGGTTGGGTCAGCCGTATTGCGGTGACGGCCGCCGTGCTGGTCGTCGTGGTGCCGCTGGTGCTGCTGGCCCTGGCGGCGATCACCGTGGGGTTGGTGGTGTTTGTGACGCTTGGTCTGATCGCGCAGCTTGTGGTGATGGTGCGGGGCGTGTTTGTGCGCGGCGGTATGCCGAGCGTGGCCTCGGGCGCGTCGGGGGGCGGCCGACGCAACGTCCGCGTGCTCCGCGACGATTGACGCGCCTCGCCCTCGCTCATCTCGGGATTTCCAGTAAGCTAGGCCAACCGTGAGCTGCCTGCGAAAGCCAATCCATCTGTGCGTGGCGCTGCTGGTCGTGCTGGCATCGGCGGTCCTGGCCCAGGACACGCCGCCGACCGCCGCCGAGGCGGTCGCCGCACCTGAGGTGAGCCTGTCGAGCCCGGCAGCCACGATGGAGAGCTTCCTCAAGGCCATCAACCGGGTCAACGACGGCTATGACGATGCCTGGTCGCAGGTGTTTGCCTGTTTCGATGTGGAGCTGACCACCCGGGCCGACCGCCGCAACATGCAGCGGATCGCCCGGCAACTGCTGGACGTTCTGGATCGGCTGGGCAAGGTCAAGCCGCAAGACGACCTGCCTAACGACTACGCGCTTCAGCAGCGTGTCAGCGAGGGGCGCGAGCCGCTCAGGCGGTATCAGTTCTTTCCCGACCCGCGGTTCGCGTGGGTGTGGGAGAAACTGGGCGAACTCGGCCAGGCGCCGCAGGGCAAGATTACCTTGGTCGTCGGTGAGAACGGCCGATGGCGGTTCTCCGCCGCGACGGTAGCGGACATCTCCCAACTGAACGAAAGCACCACGACCCTGCCGCCGCGCTACATCGACACGGGGATCGAGCGGCGCAGCGAGGTCTTGGCGCTCCTGGGCCCGACGTTCGACCGCACGCCGCTGTGGGCCTGGGGCACGCTGCTGCTGGGCATCTTCCTCGGCCTGCTGGTGGGCAAGTTTGCCCAGGCGCTGTTGCGCGGCATCGCCAAGCGCCTGGACAACCGCGGCTGGACCGTCAGGGCCACCGTCTTCCGCAACGCCGCCAACCCGGCGAGCCTGGCGCTGCTGAGCGCCGGCCTGCTTGTGGGCCTGAGTTTCGTCGTCATGGAACCGCGGCTGCATGAGTTTGCCAACAATATTTTGGCGTTCCTGTTCATCCTCGCGGCCGGCTGGTTCCTGTTCAACCTCGTGGACGTGATCGAGCTGGCGCTGCTGCACCTGACCGCAAAGACCGCCACCAAACTCGACGACATGGTCGTCCCGCTGATCCGCAAGACACTGCGAATCTTCCTGGTCATCATCTTCACGCTGGTGGTGGCCCAGAACATCTTCGGGCTCAACATCACCGGCTGGCTCGCCGGGCTGGGGATCGCCGGCCTGGCGGTGTCCCTGGCCGCCCAGGACTCGATCAAGAACCTGTTCGGCTCGGTCACCATCTTCTTCGACAAGCCGTTCCTCGTCGGCGATTTCATCACCTTCGGCGGCGACACCGGCACCGTCGAGGAGATCGGCTTCCGCTCCACACGCATCCGTCTGCTCTCGGGCCACCTCGTCACCGTGCCCAACATGCAGTTCATCGACAACAAGGTCGAGAACATCGCCGCCCGCCCCTATATCCGTCGGCAGATGGACGTGACCATCACCTACGACACCCCGCCGCAGAAGATCGAAAAGGCGGTGGATATTCTCCGTGACGTGCTGCACGACCCGCAGGTGGTGGAGCAGGGCAGGTTCAACATGCAGGACAACCCGCCGCGGATCGCGTTCAATGAACTGAACGCCGACAGCCTCAACATCCGGGCCTACTACTGGTACCAGATGGCCGGCGACCCGAACCGGGGCTTCTTCACGTTTCTGGAACACTGCCAACTGGTCAACATGAAGCTGTTCCGCCGTTACGAAGAAGCGGGCATCGACTTTGCCTTCCCGACGCAGACGCTGTACCTGGCCGGCGACCCGAACCGCCGGCTTTCGGTGCATATCGAGCCGCCCGAAGGCACCTCACAAGCAAGCAGTTAGTCCAACAGCAACGACACAACGCCCCGCCAAGCGACGCGGGCAGACCTAGGCGCGGAATACCGCGACGCGTGGTGTCGCGGCGATCAATTGTGGACTCATACGGCCGGGTACCTCGGCGCTTTGCCCTCCAGCACGGCGACGACATCACGCACGACCCAACTCATGTTCTTCAGAGCAGTATCGGTGCGGGAGGCGAGGTGCGGCAGCAGCCGCACGTTCGACAGGCCGTACAGCGGATAGTCGGGCGGCGGTGGCTCGGGGTCGTGCACGTCAAGGATGACTTTTGCATCCGGATGTCGGCCGACCCAGTCAGCCAGGGCGTGATGGTCGATCACCATCCCACGCGACGTGTTAATGAACACGCACGTCGGTTTGAGTTGCGCCAAGGCGTCAGCATCAATCAGGTGACGGTTTTCCGCTCGGCCGTCCACGTGGATGCTGAGGATGTCTGATTCTCGGTAGAGGGTGGGTTTGTCCACGAAGTCGTAAGAGTAATCGACGGCTTTGCGGAGTTGGGCTTCGGGCAGCAGGTCATTGACCAGGACGTTCATGGCTAAGCCGCAAGCCGCCTGGCCCAGTGCTTTTCCGATGCGACCGAAGCCGAGGATGCCGAGGGTCTGTTCGTTGAGTTGTTTGCCGACTTCGGTTTTTCGCAGGTGGTGGAACTGTTCGGGGCTGAGATGCCCGTTGTGGGCGGTGCGCGGCCGCAGGGCGTCGAGCATGAGGCCGACCACGTACTCGGTGACGGCCTGGGTGCCGGCGTCGGGGGTGTAAACGACGGTGACGCCCCGCTGTCGGCAGGCGTCGAGGTCGATGTTGTCCAGGCCGATGCCGGCGCGGCCGACGACCTTCAGGTTCGGGGCCTTGTCCAACAGAGACGGGTTGACCCGGGTGTAGGTGCGCACGACCAGACCGGCTGCGTGGCGCAGCAGCCGATCCAGGTCGTCTTGGTTATCGAAGGGACAGTCGATTAACTCGACGCGTTGCGCCAGCCAATCGGCGGCGGCGGCGTCCAGCGTCTCGGTGACCAGGACCCTCGGCGGCATGGGGCCAGCTTAGAGCAACGGCGCAATGCCGCAAACCGATCCCGAGGCGTGCCGATCCCGGCCCGATCGGTGGCCTAGGTAACGTAGTACTCGGAATTCCTCTCGATAAAGGCCGCCCACTCACTGGGCAGGTCCTCTTCGGGGAAAATCGCCTTGACCGGGCACTCGTCCACGCACAGGCCGCAGTCGATGCACGTGTCCGGATCGATGTAGAGCATCTCCGCACCCTCGAACTCCGGTTCGTCCTTGGTCGGATGGATGCAGTCCACCGGGCACACGTCCACGCAGGAGGTGTCCTTGGTTCCGATGCACGGTTCGCCGATGACGTGTGTCATAGCCGCAACTCCGTTTCAGGCGGTGCGAACAAACCCAAGCCCAACGGACCCATAAGTATAGATCGGCCGACGCCGCAGGCAAGGTCTAATCCAGCCGCTCGGCCAACCGCCGCCATGATGCTACAATCCGCCCCCGATGGCAAAGCGCACCACGGCCGTCCGCACCGATACCATCGTCACCGGCGATTGTATCGCGCTAATGAGCGGCTGGCAGCCCGGCCGGGTCGATCTCATCTTCGCCGACCCGCCCTACAACATCGGCTACGCCTACGGCGACCACTACGACGACAACCGCGATCACGAGGAGTACGTCCGGTGGACCCAACGCTGGATCAACGGCTGCGCTCGCCTGCTCAAACCGTCGGGCAGCCTGTACATCCTCATCGGCGATGAATACGCCGCTGAGGTCCGCCTGCACCTGCGGACGCTCGAAAAGCAAGGCCAACTGCTGTTTCGCAACTGGATCATCTGGCACTACACGTTCGGCCAGCGATGCAAAGTCAAGTTCAACCGCAGCCACGCTCACCTGTTCTATTGTGTCGGGTCGGCGGCACTGACCAACGCCGGCAGACCACGCAGCAACCTCACCACGAATCCTCCCTTCACGTTCAATTACGATGCCGTCGCCGTCCCCAGCGCCCGCCAGACCACGTACAACGACCGTCGGGCCAACCCCAACGGCAAGCTGCCCGACGACACCTGGTACCTGCGGCCCCAGGAAGCCGAAAGCGTTTACTTCAGGCCCGGCGAGGATACGTGGTACCAGTCCCGCCTCTGTGGCACGTTCAAGGAACGGCAACAATGGCACCCCTGCCAACTGCCCGAAACCCTGCTGGAACGGATCATCAAGGTCAGCTCGAACCAAGGCGATCTGGTGTTCGACCCGTTTGCCGGCAGCGGCACGACCTTGGCCGTCGCCCACAAGCTCGGACGCAAGTGGCTCGGCTGCGAGCTGAGCCGCCAGTACGCCAAAAAAGCCCTGGCGCGTATCACCGGCCCCAACCCCAAACGGCTGGTCACCAACAATGGTAAGCGAGCCGGGCGGCAAACTCAAAAAAGTGATCGCGCAACCCGACGCGAGGCAACCACTGTCACCAGCGCGGATTAGCGTCCTCCAGTTCAACTTTTCTCGGAAAAATCGGAGCTTGTCCTGCCCTTCGGCTTGATTACACTCGTCCCGTCAGGCAAATACACCATTGCCTGCGGAACTGCCACGGATGGCTAAGTCGTTCGTTCACCTTCACGTTCACAGCCAGTACAGCCTGCTCGACGGCGCCTGTCGCATCGGCGACATGGTCAAGCGGGCGGCGGAACTGGACCAGCCGGCACTGGCCATCACCGACCACGGCTGCCTCTTCGGTGTCGTGGAGTTCTTCACCAAAGCCGTCGCCGCCGGCGTCAAGCCCATCCTCGGCGTCGAAGCCTACATGGCCCCCCACTCACGCCATGAACGGCAGACCACCGGCATCAAGGACGGCGGCTACCACCTGCTGCTGTTGGCCGAAAACCAAACCGGCTACCGCAACCTGCTCAAACTTGCCTCCATCGCCTACACCGAAGGCTTCTACTACAAGCCGCGGATCGACAAGGAGCTCTTGCAGCAGCACGGCGCCGGCCTGATCGCCACCAGCGCCTGCCTCAGCGGTGAAATCCCGATGGCCCTGATGCAGTCCGACCGCAAAAAAGCCCGGCAGATCGCCCAAATCTACCTCGACATCTTCGGCCCCGATCACTTTTTCATCGAGCTGCAAAAACACATCCCCGAACAGGACCGGGTCAACCCCGAACTGATCGACCTGGCCGACTCACTTGGCGTCGGCTGCGTGGCGACCAACGACGTGCACTTCCTGCTGGCCGACGACCACGCCCACCACGACGTGCTGTGCTGCATCTCCACCGGCAAACTGCTGTCCGACGCCTCACGGATGCGATACCCAACGCAGTTGTACCTCAAGTCGTCGGCCGAAATGTACGCGGCGATGGATCATCCGAAATGGATCGAGGCATGTGAGAACACCAACCTGATCGCTGACCGATGCAACGTCGAACTGGATTTCAAGACCAGTCACACGCCCGTGGTCAAGATCGAGAAACGCAGCCCAACCCGGGACCCGGAACCCGAAACCCAACACCCCCTCGGCTCCACCGAATGGTACAAAGCCTTCTGCGCCAACTTCGATTTGCACCCCTTCGACCAGACCCACGACACCACCGCGCCGGCGCAGCTCAAACAGCAGTGCGACGACGCACTGCGCAAGCTGGCCGAGGCGGGCCTCACCTGGCGATACGGCACCGACGGCATCACCGACGAGCACCGCCGGCGACTCGACCGTGAACTGAAAATCCTCGCCGACAAAAACATCTCCGCTTATTTCCTGATCGTCTGGGACTTCGTCAACGAAGCACGGCGACGCGACATCCCCGCCGCCGCACGCGGCAGCGCCGTCAGCACCATCGTGGGATACTGCCTGGGCCTGTCCAACGCGTGCCCGATCAAGTACGGCCTGCTGTTCGAGCGGTTCACCGACCCCGACCGCAGCGAATACCCCGACATCGACATCGACATCTGCCAGGACGGCCGACAGCAAATCCTCGAGTACGTGCGTAGCAAGTACGGCCACGTCGCGCAGATCATCACGTTCGGCACGCTCAAGGCCCGCGCGGCCATCCGTGACGTCGGACGCGTGCTCAACGTCCCGCTGCGCGACGTGGACACGCTGTGCAAGTTGATCGGCAACGGCCTGGGCACCACGATCGACAAGGCGCTGCACCAGGAACCGGACCTGCAAAGGCTCTACCGCGACCAGCCGCAGGTCCAACAAACGCTCGACACCGCCCGCCGGCTCGAAGGGTTGTCACGACACGCCGGCGTCCATGCCGCCGGGGTGGTCATCGCCACCCAGCCGCTGGACAACATCATCCCGCTCTACCAGCCGCCCGGCACCGAGCAGCTCGTCACGCAATGGGACGGCCCGACGGTGGAAAAAGTCGGCCTGCTCAAGATGGACTTCCTCGGCCTCCGCACGCTCTCGATCATCGAACGGGCCAAACAACTGATTCGTGAAACATTGGATGAGCAAACGATTCGACGAACCGTGATGAGTGGTGATGAAAGTCAGAAAACTTTTGATCCGCTTGACCTCGATCGCCTCAGCTTCGACGACCCGAAGGTCCTGGACCTGTTCCGCCGCGGTGAGACGGCCGGCGTGTTCCAGTTTGAGTCCGGCGGGATGCGCAACACGCTGTTGGGTATGAAGCCGGACCGGTTCGAAGACCTGATCGCCGCCAACGCGCTGTTCCGGCCCGGGCCGATGGACCTGATCGGCGACTACAACGACCGCAAACACGGACGAAAGCCCGTGCCCCGTACCCATCCGATCGTCGAGCAATACACCAACGAAACCTACGGCATCATGGTCTATCAGGAGCAGGTGATGCAGATCGTCCATGAGTTGGGCGGGGTCTCGCTCCGCGCCGCCTACTCACTGATCAAGGCCATCAGCAAGAAGAGCCGGCACGTCATCGACGCGAACCGGACCAGGTTCATCGACGGCGCCCAAGAACGCGGCCTGTCGAACGCACAGGCGCACGAGCTGTTCGACCTGATCCTCAAGTTTGCCGGCTATGGGTTCAACAAGTCCCACGCCACCGGCTACGCGATCCTCGCGTACCAGACGGCCTACCTCAAGACCTACTTCCCCGTTCAGTACATGGCCGCCCTGCTCACCTATGAATCGGTCAGCACCGACAAGGTGGTCGAGTACATCGACGAGTGCAAGCGGGTGATGTTCCCCGACGCGCACCGTGGGATCGAGGTCAGGCCGCCGGACATCAACCGGTCGCAGGTGGGGTTTACCGTCGTATTCGGCGACGACGAGCCGCGAGACGCCAACCACGGTCACATCCGCTTCGGCCTCAGCGCCGTCAAGGGCGTGGGGGACAAGGCCATCGGGGCGATCATCAACGAACGGGAGAAGGACCCCGCCGCGCCCGGCTTCACGAGCCTGTACGACTTTGCCGAGCGCATCCCGCCGGGCACGATCAACCGGGCGACGATCGAGGCGCTGGTCAAATGTGGCGCGTTCGACTCGATCCACGGCAAGGACAAGCGTGCGGCGATGGTCGAAGCACTCGACGCGGCGATCCAGGTCGGCCAACGCGCCGCCAGCGACCGCGACTCCGGGCAGATGAACTTCTTCGGCTCATTCGCCGAGGTTGCCGGCAACGGTCGGGAAAACAAAGCGCACGACAACGTGACGCTGCCCAACGTCCCGCCGTGGAGCAACGCCGACACGCTCAAACACGAAAAAAGCGTCCTGGGTTTCTTCGTCTCAAGCCACCCGCTGGACCAGCACCGCGACACGATCGAGCGGTTCACAACCGCCCGGATCAATGACGTGAAACGGCTCGCCGCCGACGTGCAGGTAGTGGTCGGCGGGGTCCTGACACGCGTGCGGCAGACCGTGACGCGTAACGGCCGCAACCCCGGTCAGAAAATGGCCATGCTCACCATCGACGACGGCACCGCGTCGATCGACGCGGTCGTCTTCTGTGACACCTACGCCATCGCCGCTCCCACGCTCGAACCGGACCGCATCGTGTTCCTCCAGGGCAAGGTCGATCGGCGACGCGAAGAGCCAAACATCGTCGTCGAGCAGGTGATCCCGCTCGAACACGCGGCCGAGCACCTGACCCGCACCGTGCGCATCCGCCTCCGCCACAACGGGGCGCCCAAGGGCGCATTGGCCAACCTCAAAGCCCTGCTGCGCCAGTCGGCGGCCAACGGCAGCGGCGGGACCGCACACGTCTTCATTGAAGTCCATGAGCAGAACCGGGTGGTACAGATCCGCGTCAACGCGCTGCGTGTGAAGGTGGACACCGACCTGCCCGGTCGCATCGCCACCGTTCTGCACGACCCGGCTTCGTGTGAGCTGCTCGGCCCGG
>JAZGCX010000060.1:0-5262 GCA_036477175.1 Phycisphaeraceae bacterium | reverse complement strand
CCAACATCTCTGATTGCTGATTGCTGATTTTAGCCACCTGGCCGTCAGGATAGTATCGACGCCCTGGCCTGATGCCTACGGTGGCAGGCGAATCATCAATCAAAATCAGAAATTCCCAAAGCCACCTCGGGGATTCGAACCCCGGACCTATGCTTTACGAAAGCATTGCTCTACCGCTGAGCTAAGGTGGCGGGCAGCGGGGCCATTTTAGGATCGGCACGAGAGCGTGCCAAATCGCCGCCGCTCCATGGGGTGCCTTTGAACACAAAGCCGTCCGGCACAAAACGGGTCACCGGTCCCGGTACAGCCCAAAGACCACCACCGTCGCAAAGCGGCGCATAAACGGCAGCTTCAACAGCCAGGCGTCGAGTCGGTGCAGGGCGACGGCCAGGGGCCAGTTGTTCGGGAACAGGGGCCAAAGCCGGGCGGTCAGTTGGAACTCGCGTCGCACCATCCGATCGAACGGCCGGGCGAACCGGGCGATGTCGTGATCGTTCAGCGGCTGCTCGTCCTCGGTCGGTTCGAAGATGTAATACGGGACGCACCGCCGCAGCGCGTGCAGGGCTTTGGAGTTGATGACCGGTTCGGCGAAGACCGCCATGCCGCCGGGACGGAGCCGGTCGTACACCCGCTGCGCCAAGCCCTCGAGCGGGATGTGGTGCAGCGCGGCATACCCCATGATGCGATCGAACGTCTGGCCGCAGAACGCTTGCGAAAGGTCGGCGGTGACCTGAAGCTTCATCCGGTCCGCCAGGCCGTTGACTTCAGCGCGGCGGCGGACCATTTCGATGGACCTGGATGACAGGTCGTAGGCGTGGACGTTGGCGCCGTTATGGGCGCAGATGGCGGCGTCGATGCCGTTGCCGCAGGCGATCTCCAGTGTGTCTTTGCCCTCCAGCGGCGCCAACAGGTGGTAGAAAAACTCGCGGGGGTAGATGGTGTCGGCAGGCGGGTTGGTGTATCGCCGGCGGTCGAAGTCGCTCAGCGGTTCGATGCCACGGGCGGCTTCTTCGGCATAGCGCTTCTCAAAGTGTTCCATCTCGCGCGCGAGACGTTTGTCAAGGCCGGTAGCCTGCGTCATGGCGGAACCTCCAGGCCGGTGGTAGAGTCTGTATCGGTTGTAGGGCCTGGCAGATTGAGCGGCATCGCCCCAGAGCAAGACCGATAAACGCTCGAGAAAGGGGCCGTCGATGAGCTTGCGAAAGAAGTTGGCGGCGGCGTTCTGTATTGCACTTGTGGCCGCGGGCGTGTCCCGGTCCTTTGGTCAAGTCTCGAAGCTAAGCCACAACGGTGACACACATGCAATGGGAGCGATGCGCGAGCCGATGGCGTACCAGGTGCTGCAGGACCAGCCCGACCGTTTGGTAGTGGAACTGGCGAACCGGATGATCGTCATTGCCCAGGAGCTGCGCACAGCGCCGGTAGTGTCGGCGCAGGTGTGGGTCAAGACCGGGTCGATCTATGAGTCCGCCGCGGGTGGATCGGGCGCGGGCCTGTCACACTTCCTCGAACACCTGCTGTCCGGCGGCAGCACCCGCACCCGCACCGAGGCTCAGTCCAGCGCGATCCTCGGCGCGATCGGCGCACGCACCAACGCCGGCACGGGCCTGGATACCGTCTCCTACTACATCAACACCACCCGCCGGTACACCGCCGACGCGATCGATCTGCTGTCCGACTGGATGCGGAACAGCCTGATCTTACCGGCCGAGTACGACCGCGAGCGGCAAGTGATCCAGCGTGAATTTGAGCACGGCCTGGGCAGCCCGCACCGCCTGTTGTGGAAACTGACGCAACAGGCGCGTTACCAGGCGCACCCGGCACGTCACCCGACCATCGGTTACCTGGACCAGTTCATGGCGGTCAGCCGTGACGAGATCTACCGGTTCTACAAGCAGATGTACGTGCCGAACAACATGGTGTTTGTCGTGGTCGGCGACATCGACAAGGGTGCGGTCGTCCGGCAGATCGCCGAGGCCTGGTCCGACCGGCCCCCGGGCACGCTTGCCGAGCTGAACTTGCCCATTGAAAGCCGGATCGATCAGCCGCGAAATCTGTCGGGCACGGCAGACATCCGTCGGCCGCGGCTCCGGCTGGCGTGGCCGGGCACCCGATTGGCTGAACCGGGTGACTATGCGCTGGACCTGCTTGGTGTGGTCCTGGGCGACGGTGAATCGAGCCGACTGGTTCGCTCCGTGCGCGACGGGCAGCGGCTGGTCAACACCATCAACGCCTACAACGCCAGCTTCAGTTGGGGCCCCGGCTTCTTCGGCATCGACGCGGAACTGGCCGCGCCCGCGGCCGAGGCGGACCAGGCCCCCGACTCCCAGATGCAACAGGTGCGCAACGCGATCCTCGCAGAAGTCGAGCGGGTCCGCGCTGCCGGCGTCACGCAAGAGGAACTGGCCCGCGCCAAACGAAAACTCGCGGCCCAGGTGGCGTATGGCCGGCAGACGGCGCAGGACCTGGCCCATCGGCTGGCGCGCGATGTGATCGGCATGGCCGACCCCGATTACTCGACGAAGTACGCCCAAGCGATCCAGGCAGTGACAGCGGCCGACGTGCAGGTTGCCGCCGACCGATTCCTCAATCCCAATCGGTTAATCACCGTCACGCTGCGACCGAACCCGCCGGGGCAGCCGTCCAAGCCGCTGACCCGACCGCCCGACCCACCCGACGCCGAAACGTTTGAGCATGAGCTGGTCCTGCTGGACAACATCGCGATCCTCGACCACCTGCGGAACCACACGGATCGTGAGCGCAACCAGGTGGCACCGGTGGTGGACGCGGCGCAGATGGTCGTGTTGCCCAACGGCCTTCGACTGCTGATCGGCCGCAGCACGGTCGTGCCGACCGTCGCGATGCAGTTCTATCAGCTCGGCGGGCTGCTGGCCGACGACCCCGGCCGCGAGGGTGTGGCCAACGCAATGGCCGCCATGCAGATCAAAGGCACGACCACACGGTCGGCCCAGGCCATTGCCCAACTGATCGACGACCTGGGCGCCCAGTTCGTCACCGCCAGCGGCAACAACACGCACTACGTCCAGGCACAGTGCCTCAAACAAGACTGGCCGATCGTGCTGGAACTGCTGGCCGACGTCATGCTCAACCCGACGTTTCCGCAGGACGAGTGGCAGAAGATGCGGCCGCGCCTGCTTGCGGCGATTGCCCGGCAGCGTGACCGTTGGCCGGGTGAACTGAGCGTCCACTTCCGCCGGGCCTACTTCGGCGATCACCCCTGGTCGCACAACGTGCTCGGTCGGCTCGACGCCGTCGAAGCACTGACCGTCGATGACCTGCGTGCATTCCACGCGGCGCACCTCGGCGCCGACGCGGCTGTGCTCGCCGTGTTCGGCGATGTCGATCCCGACGAGGTGCGTCAACAGGTTGAAGAACTGTTCGCGTCGATGCCGCAAAAGCCGCAAGCGCCGTTTAACCCGATGCCCCCGGCCGCGCCGCAACCGAGGCTGGTGCAACAGCCGACCAATAAGCCGATGGCGGCGGTGCAGATCGGCTTCGGCCCGGGCGCGACGCGCACCAGCGATGACTACCCGGCGATCCGTGTGCTGGCCCGAGTCATGAGCGACTTCCCTTCCGGCTGGCTGGAGAACCAGCTTCGCGGCAAGGACCAGGGCCTGGCATATGCCACCTGGGCCGCGCCGATGACCGGCCTGGTCCCCGGCTACTTCGCCGTGATCTTCAACACCAACCCCCAGTCCGTGCCCCAAGCCCTCGGCCGCGCCATGTCCGTCACCGACCGCGCCCGCACCGAACTGGTCAGCGACGACGACCTGGCCCGCGCCAAGGCAGCGGTCCTCACCAGCGAACTGTTGTCCAGACAATCCAACCCCGACCGCGCCGCCGACGCCGCCCTTAACGAATTGTATGGCCTGGGCCCCGACGCCTCCGCCCAATTCATCGACCAGGTTATGGCCCTCGACGCCGAGGCGCTGCGCCAAACCGCCAACAAGTACCTGCGCAATCCGGTGGTCGTGGTGATGTCAAATGAACCGGTGCCGACCGAAGCACTGGACGAGGCGATGTTGCCCGCCAGCGAACATGAAGCGGTGGACCCCGAGGCGCCGGGTGATACTAAGCCCACTGAATGACCGCGCTCGACTAATCAACCGCACCTGAAGCCCCTTCACCGTCAAGCGCCGGACGCATCTGCCCATGCGCTGACACAGGCTCCCGATACGGTTTTTGCTGCTTGTAGAGCGCCAGTCGCGTGCGGATTTGACTTGCCAGGTCGCTCGCCTGTGCGTCAGAGGCCAACGCCAGTGCCGCCTGCGCAGCCGAGATGGCCCGGTCGAATTGCCCCGACGCCGCCAACGCCGCGGCCAACGTATCGAGAATCGCCGCGTCTTGATACTTTGTTAACTCCGCTGCGCGGCGGGCAAGACGGACAGCCTCATTCGGTTCGCGGATGTCGGGGTCCGGATGCGTGGCCAGGATCCACGCCGCCGCCGTCATGGGCGCCAACCAATTGGGTTGCAGACGCGCCGCCTCCCGAAAGTGCTGAATCGCCACATCGCCCAGGCCTGTCATTTGCAGCGTCACGGCGAGGTTATTGTGCGCTCTGGCATCGTCGGGCTTGAGCCGCAGGGCCTGACGAAAGTGGCGGATCGCCTCGTCATGCTTACCCTGCGCACGCAGCACCACGGCCAGGTTATTGTGCGCTTCGACAAAGTCGGGCCTAACCTGCAAGGCTTGACGATAGTGACTGATCGCCTCACCAGGTTGACCCTGTGATTGCAGCGCGTTGCCCAGGTTGTTGTGCGTTTCGGCATGGTCGGGTTTGAGCTGCAGGGCCTGACGATAGTGACTGATCGCCTCATACACTTTGCCCTGCGACGACAGTGCATTACCCAAGTCGCTGTGCGCGTCGGCATAGTCGGGATCGATCTGCAGTGCCCGACGAAAGTGCACAATCGCCTCGTCAAGCTTGCCCTGTGATCCAAGCACGATGCCCAGGTTGTTGTGCGCTTCGACATGACGAGGATCAAGTTGCAGCGCCTGACGAAAATGGCTGGCCGCCTCGTCAAGCTGGCCCTCTGATTTAAGCGCCATGCCCAAATTATTGTGACCGCGGGGATTGTCTGGCACCATGTCCAGCACCGTTTGCCAGATCGACACCGCGCTGCGGTAGTCACGGTTGCGACGCACCGTCGCCAGACCGAGAGATACGGCGACCACAACCAACAGGACGCAGGCAATCAATGGTCGCCTTGCGGCACCGGTGCGCGTAAGAACCTGGTGGGC
>JAZGCX010000006.1:0-2142 GCA_036477175.1 Phycisphaeraceae bacterium | reverse complement strand
CAACTGTTGGAAATCCCCGACGCCAGCCGGCTGTTCAACGATCCGATCAGCCTCGAACTGATGGTCAGCGCATCCGTAGACTGGCTGGTCGATCATCTCGCCGCGGCTCCGTCAGATCGACCGCCGGTCATCGACAATGCGCCCGACGCGGCGCACCGGACTGCGACAGACTGAGACGTGTTCGCCGCGCTGTCCCACCGAGCCGGGCTGTCCCCCGCGCGGATTTCATTGCGCTCGTGTGGAAAGCGCGGCCCCCCCATAAAGCCGCGACCGGTGGTCGCGGTCTTCTCCCACTCACGCACCGTGTTGACGACGGGGTGGCTGGGGCTAGGCGCAGCATGCCCCAGTGTGGTCAGGCTGTGGCATCGAGGACTTAGCCACAGCCACCCATCGGTCCAACGCCCCACATGACACACGATCAGTCGTAGGGGCTGCTGTGCGGACCATCTGCTGTTTCCGCCGAACCGCCGTGTGAGAACTGCACCCCCGCGAATCTCGCCGTCGCGGACATCTCCGGTGCGGGCAACGTACCCGACGGGTGTGCTGACGCGTTTGATCTGGCGAAGCTGGAGGTCGGAATGCTGAGGGAAGTGTCTGCAAAGCCCTTCCATTTCGGCAATTATCGTGCATGATAGGATATAATGATTTGAGGTGCGGGTGTGGAAGCGAAGCGGGTGACAAGCTTGCCCAGCTTGAACGGCCAGACACGTTTTGCCAACGAAGTCAGGGAAGGACCATCAGGATGATGTGTTCGCGAGTGCTGTTGGCGTCGGCCGCAGTGGCCGCAGTGATTGTCGTGGTCAGCCAGATCAGCGGTCGTGCCCAGGCCGGCGGAACGGTCTGCAATTCGATCGGGCCGGACGTGATCGTCGGCGTGATTACCGGCCCCAGCAACTACCCCAGCTCCGGCGGGATCGAGGCCTTCGCCATCGGCACCACGTCGTGCAACATCGGCGACCAGGAGCTGGATTGGTTCGACAACTCCATCCTGCACCCGGTGATCGGGCAGAATCTGTTCCGTCTCAACAACGGCCGGTTCGAGCAGATCGGTCAGGCGTGGCTGAAGCACGGCTTCTTTGCGTTGCAGGGCAACGCGTGCGGCTGCGGGTGCATTGCCTCCCCCGACGGCACGCACCTCGGCGTGGGGTGCTCCGATCCGTACTCCTCTGGGCTCAACGGATCACAGGGCGGTATGGGTCCGAAGTTCGAGGTCAACGCCTATACCGGCGCGTTTCTCTGGCCGCCGACAGACTTCAGCGCCACTGGCAACTCGGTCTTCAAGCGCATCCAGGCGAAGATTTCGGACCTCGACCCCGCTCTGGATGGCGGCGGCAGCTATTACGTTGAAGCCCAGTACGTGACCCCGGACGACTCCACGGCGGGCAATCAGTACAACAACGTCTCGTACCGCACGTGCAACATCACCGGCAGCGGCAGCTCCTGGTCCATGAGTCTCACCGGCGCCACGCAACGCGAGAAGCCCGCCATCGAAGCCTGGCGCGCGGCTGACCCGGCCGTCAGCATCATGATGGTCGATGTCCCCGGCGACGGCCGACTCTATCTGGGCTGGAAGGTCACCGACCTCGGCGGCGGCTTGTGGGACTATGAGCTCGCCCTTTACAACATGAACATGGACCGCAGCGTCGGTGACTTCCATGTCTTCTTCCCCAACGGCACCAATGTCAGCAGCACTGGCTTTCACGACGTCGATTACCACTCCGGCGAGCCTTACCGCGGCACGGACTGGATGACGACCGTTTTTGCCGATGAGGTCGCCTGGGAGACGCAGACGTTCTCGCGGAATCAAGACGCCAACGCGCTGCGTTGGGGGACACTGTACAACTTTCGCTTCGTCGCCGACGCGCCGCCACAGGACATCACCCAAGCCCAGATCGGCCTGTTCAAGCCTGGCTCGCCATCGTCGATCCTGGTTGACCTGATCCCGGACGCGCTGGCCAACGACAACTGCGCCAACGCTATTGCCGTCTCCAGCGGCACGACCAATTTCTCCACGCTCAACGCCACGACGGACGGCCCGGATGAGCCTGCCCTTTGCACTTTCTTCGCCTACAGCCACGTCGAGTCAGACATCTGGTATCGGTACACCGCGCCGTGCACCGGCGACGTGACGGTCAGCCTGTG
>JAZGCX010000059.1:0-5430 GCA_036477175.1 Phycisphaeraceae bacterium | reverse complement strand
AGCCAAATCGGCCGGCGGCAGTTCGACTATCAGACCACGGTCACACACGAGCTGTTGCACCTGGTGGGGTTGGACGACGACTACGACGATATCGGCGCGGTCACGCAGGGCGTGCTTGGTTACGGTGAGGTCCGTCGAACGCTGAGTCTGGATGACGAGGCGGAACTGGCTGAGGCGTATCGTGCGTCGAACCCGTGGCAGTCGCCGGTGATCCAACCGATTCAAGTCCTGGCGCCCGGGCGGGTGCGCTACAAGGCCGAGGCGCTGACCGCGGTGCCTGAGCCGGCGACGCTCGGCCTGGTCGTGGCGGGCAGCGTGCTCATGCTGCGTCGACGGCGGGCAAGCTGACCCGATCCAGCAACCGCCCATACCAATCTAGCGCTTGGCAGCCTGGATGATACGGCTGACTCTCTCGTGCCCCTCTGGTCACTGGAACAGCGGGCTCAGCGCTAAATCCTGTAACGTGTTGTGCTACACTTGGCCTCATGCTGGCGCAGGTGCACAGCTTTGTCCTGCAAGGGATTGATCCGCTTGCTTGCGAGGCGGAGGTGGACGTTGCCGACCCGGGGCTGCCCAGGACCACCATCGTGGGGCTGCCGGACCGCACGACAAAAGATCAAAAAGCCCAGGGGGTCAAATCAGCGTATTGGATTGACGCGTTACTCTTGGCAAGTGAATAAATCATGCCCCGGGATTCCATATCGCGACGGTCCGCGCAGGGTCTGCCGGCCAATCTGAATGCTCACCACAAGCCGCCAACGATTCGGTTTCAACTCCTAATGGCTGTGAACATGGCGATCGGATTCGGGCTGGCGGTGTTATTGATCGCTGATTATCGCTACGAGCTGGCGACCCGATTGAGGGAAAAGCATATCGCTCTGGCGGAAGAGGCCGAGGTTCTATCGTCGGCCATTGAAATCATGTGGCATCATGGGATTGACGTCGTTCAAGCGTACATCGATGCGGCATGCGCCAAGATGCAGGACGTGACCTCGCCGGGACATCACATTGTGGTGCGCTCGGAGGACACTGTTCTGCAGGCGCGGGTCCACATGAGAGCGTCACCCGAGATGCTTCGCGCCGTCGAGGAGGCCGCGCAATCAAAGGAGTGGCGTGCGAAGTTTATGGATACAGAGTTGATTATCGGCGCCAGCGTTCACAATGATCTGAACGTTTACGTTTCAGAGTATATGACGAATGTTCGCGCGGCGCTCCGGGGACGACTTCTGGGACGCTTGGCCGGCTTGTTTGTGCTCGGCATCATGGGAGCCGTGATTGTCAACGTGATTCTTATCCGGTTCGTCACGCGACCCATCGAACGCCTGGCGGACACGGTTCGTCGCATCGGAAGCGGCCAACTCGGTATTCAAACGACGCCATTCAAAAGCGCTGAGCTGAACTTACTGGCCGGTGAAATCAACACCATGAGCCAGTCGCTTGCTTCTGCGGATCGCGAAAGACGGGAGCAGATGGCCAAAGCCATAAGAATTCAGAACCACCTGCAGCCCGCCGCGTTGCGGGTGCCGGGTCTGCGGATCGCACATGTCTATCAGCCAGCGACCGAGGTAGCAGGAGATTACTACGATTTTGTGCCCTTAGCGGACAGCAGCTGGCTCATCGGGATTGCAGACGTGACCGGTCACGGCGTCCCTGCCGCCATGGGAGCCGCCATTCTAAAAACGCTTCTGCTGTCCGCTGCGGAAAGCAGTAGCTGTCCCGCTGAGATTCTCCGACAGATCAATGCCCGGTATTGCTCGGTCACGCTGGTGGAAGATTTCGCCTCTATGCTGCTTCTGCGATGGGTTCCGTCCCCTGCGTCACTGGAGTACGCGAGCGCCGGCCACGAGACCGGTTATCTGCTCCGTCATGATGGTGCCCTGCAAGAGCTGGCCTCTACGGGATTGCTCTTGGGGATTGAGCGCGACGCCGACTGGGAAACCCGTACGCTCAGTGTGTCCAGCGGCGATCGGTTGCTCCTCTACACCGATGGGGTCAGCGAATCCCCATCACTTGAGGGCAAACTTTTTGGTCGTCATCGCGTCATACAAGTGTTTCGTGAAACCAGCCATCGGTCCTTGGATGTGATGATGCAGCGTTTGACGGACGCCCTGACGAGCCATCGCGGTGGGTCCGCACCGACTGATGACGTGACCGTGATCGGCGCTGAAGTCGAAAGCTAAACCCCCGAAAGCGCTTGTGGGGCGATCCATGTGAAAGCAGCGTGTGGCGTGAGTTTGTAACAGTAGCCATGAGCCTGCCGAGGCCCACGGACGGCAATCCGTGGGCTTGGTTCTCGCGTGTGTGGTGTACCTTTGCGGGGATGTCGAATCTTTCTGATACACTTTTGCCCATGCTGGCGCAGGTGCACAGCTTTGTGCTGCAAGGGATTGAACCGCTTGCTTGCGAGGTGGAGGTGGACGTTGCCGATCAGGGGCTGCCCAAGACCACGATCGTGGGGCTGCCGGACGCGGCGGTGAAGGAATCGATCGAGCGTGTGCGGTCGGCGATGGTGAATAGCGGTTATCCGTTTCCGATGTCGCGGTTGCTGGTGAACCTGGCGCCGGCGGACATCCGCAAGGAGGGGCCGAGCTTTGACCTGCCGATTGCGATCGGGCTGCTGCTGGCGGGTCAGGTGATTCAGACGCAGCGACACAAGCGGATGCTGTTTGTCGGTGAATTGGCGCTGGACGGCCGGCTTCGGGCGATCAAGGGCGCGATCAATCTGGCGATGTTGGCGCGCGATCTTGAGATGGATGGGCTGATCGTGCCGGTGCAGAATGGCGAAGAGGCGGCGGCGGTGGGGGGCGTGGACGTGTACCCGGTCGATTCGCTGGCCAGTGTGGTGGCATTTCTGAACGAGCAGCACGAGATCGAGCCGCACCCCGAGGTGGACGTGGAGGCGGTCCTGCACAACGCCAAACCTCAGATCGACTTCGCCGACGTGCGGGGTCAGGAAGGGCCCAAGCGTGCGATGATGATCGCCGCGGCCGGGGCGCATCACGTGTTGATGATCGGCCCGGCCGGGGCGGGCAAGACGATGATGGCCAAGGCGATAGCGGGCATCCTGCCGGTGCTGTCGCGCGAGGAGGCGATGCAGGTCACCCGCATCTATTCGAGCATCGGGCTCATGCCCAGCGGTCAGGCCCTGATCACCCGCCGACCGGTGCGTGCGCCGCACCACACGTCCAGCAGCATCGCGTTGATCGGCGGCGGCACGGTGCCGCGTCCGGGCGAGGTAAGCCTGGCCCATCACGGCGTGCTGTTTCTTGACGAGATGCCCGAGTTCCCCCGGGCGGTGCTCGAAACGCTGCGTCAACCGATGGAAGACGGGCACGTCACAATCGCCCGCGCGCACAGTTCGATGCAGTTCCCGGCGCGGTTCATGCTGGTGGCCGCGACCAACCCGACGCCCAAGGGTGACGCGCCGACCGACGAGGTCAGCATGCGTGCGATGGAGCGTTACCTGTCGCGGATCAGCGGGCCGTTGATCGATCGGATCGATCTGCACGTGGAGGTGCCAACCGTGCCCTATCGGCAGTTGGCCGGCGAGGCGGGGGGAACCGATTCGGCGACGATGCGCGATCAGGTCGTGGCCGCGCGACGCCGCCAGTGTGACCGCAACGGCGGCCCGATGCGGCCCAACAGCACGCTGAGCGGGCGGGAACTGGGCCGCTTCGCCCGCCTTGATGACGGCGGCAAGGAGCTGCTCAAACAGGCGATGACCGAACTGGGTCTGAGCGCCCGGGCGTACGACAAGGTCCGACGCATCGCGCGCACCATTGCCGATCTTGAAGACAGCGACGCTATTCAGGTCCAGCACGTTGCCGAGGCGATCCAATATCGCCTGCTGGATCGGCGGATGTGACCCTTTGTGGCCGCAATGAGAAAAATCTTGGCGTCAGCCTGTCTTGAGTTATACTTAATGGGTCGAGTGAACCGTTAGGCCGACGACCGGTGTAGAGAGGAGAGACGTCTGATGCGTAGCAAGAAGTTGTGGTTTGCTGTAGCGCTGACGGCGTGGCTGCTGTACGTCTGGGCGGGGGTTCCGACCCACAGCGTCAGGCAAAAGCCCGAAAAGATTCGATTCAAGGATGTGTTGTACCGGCTCCTGCTGAAAGAGCCGCGCATCCGGCAGGCAAAGCGGCCGCGGATGCAGTGGCCCTGGTACGAGTCTGGATCACGTCGCTCGGCGCGTGCAGGTCAGCCCGGAACTGAAAGAGATGCCGGGGCCGACCACGCCAGGCAGGTCAGGCGAGCCGTCGAGATTCAGTTAATCGCCGATCTATCCGACGATGCGCCGGACGACAGCGGCGAATTGCTGCTTCGTCTTTCGGCTGATGATTCGATCTCGAATGCTCACAACGATAGAGGCTTCGCATTCAAGCCAACGATCTGGCCTCTTCCGCCGTGGGCCCCGGAGCCGAAGTATGAGCTGCTGCCTTTTGGTTGGGTGGACTCGGAGGATTCTTCGGCGAGTGAATCGGAATCGAAGGAGTGGGTACGCGCGAAGGCCGAGGATGACGACCTGGATCAACCGTCCGACAGCGAACCGCCCACCGACGATGAGCTGGGCATTGAGCCAGGTGACGATGTGGCTCCTGTTGCGCCGGCTGTTTCTGCAAGTGTCGGGTCGATTGCACGCGCAGAACGCACTGCGACGCGTGTGGGCCAGTCGGCCGCGGAGACCATCCCCAGTTCAATCCAACAAGTAACGCCGCCGGCGTTAGCGGATCTGTCGGCGAAGCAGGCGACAACCGATGGGCGCGACCGCTCGGCGGCCGCGTCGGAGAAGACCAAGGCACCGGCCCAGGTGGAAGTGGCCCGCGGCGAGCCGAATGACCATGTCGGCGCTGCCGTTGAAAGTACCGTGATTGATCGAGCCAAACGTGTCGTGAGTTTATCAGCTATACCGGTGGCGGACACCGGTTCAGTAGAGGACCAAACGACCAAGCCCGAGCAGCAGGTGGCGAATAGCCGCCGTGCCACCGACCGTGGGGTCGCAGCGGTCAGTCTCCAGTCCACTCAAGTCGCTCATGCCGGCGGCATGGCGACCGCCCCTACGGTGGTCCAGCCTCAGGTCGAGTCAATCCGCACCCAACCAACAACCACGCCGAGCCAAGCGACTATCGTCCAGCCCAGCAAGCGGGCGTCACGGCCCGCTGCCGCCGGTGACATCGGCTCGTCACCGCTGGTGGTCCTGATCGATGACAGTGAAAAGCTGGGTTCGGATCGTCTGGCTCGAATCAGTGATGCAGTCACTCAGATCAATCTGGCCGCGAGTCGTGTCGGGGCCGACGTGCGTTTGACGGTCACCACCGATCGCAGCGCCCAACACAACATCCTGCTGCTTGAGTCCGACTCGCAAGACCTCAACGGGAAACTGGGACTGGCTGAATCGGCGTACGTCAGCGGGCGCAGCGGCGAGACCCG
>JAZGCX010000058.1:0-5621 GCA_036477175.1 Phycisphaeraceae bacterium | reverse complement strand
CCATAGCGTCGTATCTCAAGACGCCCACCTCTGCGCCGGCACACACGACTACACCCAGCCGCACCTGCCGCTACAGCGGCCGCCGATCAACATCGGTAACGGCGTGTGGGTCTGTGCCGACGCGTTCATCGGGCCGGGCGTCACCATCGGTGACAACAGCGTGGTTGCCGCCCGTGCCGTCGTTACCAAGGACGTGCCACCCGGTGTCGTGGTCGGCGGCAACCCGGCCCAAGTGATCACGCACCGCCCGATGGGATCAACGCCGGCGGCGGCTGACCCACCCGGCCGCCGATAGCGTGCCCGAAGCGCTGTGGACGACCCGTGGATTTCCTGCCCGAATGCGCCCCCCTCCCGTTCCAGCCAAGGCTAGCGGCGACCAGCAATCCCGGTTCTCGCTTCTCCACAGTCAGAGCCAACGACCCGCAGCCAGCCCACGCACAGGCCGCCGCACGAAGCCGACAGCTTCCCCACATAGTGTGGCTGCCCGTAACCCATTGCAGGTTACGAAACTATGAGATTCCCGGTAGCCGTTCCCCACATGCCGCCGGCATGGCTACTAAGAGGACGATCTTATCTATCCTCTTCTTAGTTCTCTCATCGGCACAGGCGAGGAGTTGGTGGGCAGTTGACACCGCCGGCACCATACCGTGGTCCGGCCGGCTACCTTAAGGCGACCAAGCGGCTGCCGACACGATCGGCAGGGTTGGCCCGCGCGTCCGTAGACCTTGTGGGTGGTCTGGAACCAACCTGGCTGCCCAGCCGCGTCGGTGTAGTCACGTAGCGTTGAGCCGCCGGCCCCGATCGCAGTGCGCAGCAATCGTCGCGTCCGCCGCACCAGCATCTGGACGCCACTCAGCGTCAGGCGGTTGGCTGCCGTCAACGGGTGCAAACGGCAGGCGAACAGCAGCTCGTCCACGTAAATGTTGCCCAGCCCCGCAAGCAGGCTTTGATCCAGCAGGGCGGCTTTGATGCTTCGATGGGTCCCCGATAGCCGCCGGTGCAGCGCCGCTGGCCGGACCCGCAAGGCGTCGTCACCCAGCCGTGACCAGCGTTCGCCGATCAGCCGGTCGGCGTCGCTACAGCCCCATAGACCACCAAACCGGCGAGGATCGCGGAACTCGAGCCGGCTGCGGTCGTCCAGATACCAGATGACGTGGACATGGGGGTCGTTGGGGGGGCGCTGGTCACCGGGCGGCCGATACCGCATTGACCCGCTCATGCCCAGATGCACGCACACGCCTGGGCACCGCCCGTTACCGTCTGAACCGCATATCGCCAATTGCTTGCCATGTCGGGTCAGCCTGGTGATCCGCGCACCGGCCAGCAGGTGAGCCGGCTTGGCCGAGCCATGGACTATATCCGGCCGTAATACCGTTACGCGCCGCACCGTTTTGCCGATGATGACTGGTGTGAGCGAGCGGCGTAGCGATTCGACCTCGGGCAGTTCGGGCATACGTGCAGATTGTAGCCTCGCCGCCGCAGGTACCGCCGACGCTATACTTAACTTACACATTGGGCCAACCAAGGAGGGCTTATGCCCGGTTCCACACGCGAGTCGCAAGCCTCCGAGCAATTGGTCAGCGAAGTCTGCCAGGCCGCCGACCAGCTTCGGGAACAGGTGAGCAAGGTCGTCGTCGGCCAAAGTGAGGTGATCGAGCAGGTGTTCGTGGCTCTGTTCACCCGGGGCCACGTGCTGCTGGTCGGCGTGCCGGGTCTGGCCAAGACGCTGCTGGTCTCAACCATCGCGCGGTCACTGAGCCTGGCGTTCAATCGCATTCAGTTCACCCCGGACCTGATGCCGTCGGACATCACCGGCACGGAAGTGATCGAGGAGGACCGCACCAGCGGCAAGCGGCAGCTCCGGTTTGTCAAGGGCCCGGTTTTCGCCAACGTCATCCTGGCCGACGAGATCAACCGCACCCCGCCCAAGACCCAGGCCGCCCTGCTGGAAGCGATGCAGGAGCACCACGTCACCGCTGGCGGCATGCAACACGCCCTGCCCCAGCCCTTCTTCGTCCTGGCGACCCAGAACCCAATCGAACAGGAGGGCACCTACCCGCTGCCCGAGGCCCAACTCGACCGTTTCATGTTCATGATCCACGTCAGCTACCCCGACGAAGACGAGGAGCTGGACATTGTGAAGCGGACCACCACGCGTCATGAAGCGCATGCCGAGCCGGTGCTCGACGCCCAGCGGGTGCAGCAGGTTCAGGACCTGGTCCGCGACGTGCCCGTGTCCGATCACGTGATTCGCTACGCGTTGCGGCTCGTGCGCGCCACGCGCAAGCCCCGCCGTGATGAGCAGGACCGCCGCCCCGATTTTATGCAGCAGTACCTGGCCTGGGGCGCCGGGCCGCGCGCCAGCCAGTATCTGACCTTGGCGGCCAAGGCCCGCGCGATCCTCGCCGGCCGCACCCACGTGACACCTGAGGATATCCAGGCGGTGGTGCACCCGGTGCTTCGCCATCGCCTGATCACCAACTTCAACGCCGAAGCCGACGGCATCAACACGGACGACCTGATCGATCGCCTCTTGGAAGCCGTTTCGCTCGACGGCTCTGATGCCGCGACGAAGCAGCAGATGGACACGGTGCTGCGGTCATGACGGAATCCGTCCGCATGTCGGATACCGCTTCTGTCAACTACCTCGACCCACAGACGCTGGCCGCGATCGGCCCGATCGACCTGCGGGCCCGAATGATCGTTGAGGGGTTGATGGCGGGGATGCACCGGTCGCCGTACCAGGGCTTCTCCGTTGAGTTCGCCCAGCACCGTCAGTACGCGCCCGGCGACGACCTGCGTTTCCTCGACTGGAAGGTGTACGGCCGAACCGACAAGCTGTACCTAAAGCAGTACCAGAAAGAGACGAACCTCGACCTGCTGATCATGGTCGATGCCTCCGGGTCGATGGGTTACAGCTCCGATGTGAGGCGTGGCCGACCCGGTTGGCGCAAGTACGATCACGCCGCCAGCGTCGCCGCCGCGCTGGCATACCTGGCGCTGCGGCAGCGGGACCGCGTCGCTGTGGTCCTGTTCGCCGACGAGCTGCACAGCGAGACCTCCATGTCCAACGCACGCGACCACTGGCGGACCATCGTCGAAACACTCAGCTCCGAAACCTTCGACGAGGCGCCTCACCCGACAAGCAGGAGGCACAAGCCACAGGGCACAAGGACCGAGGGCCAACCGCCAACGCCTCGACTGAATTCGTCGCAGTCCACCAACTATCGGCTTCAGTCCCGCGGCACCGACCTGGGCAAACTCTTCGACCAGGTTGCTGCCAGGCTCCGCCAGCGCAGCCTGCTCGTTCTGCTCAGTGACCTGTTTGACTCGCCCGAGGCGCTCGAGCGCGGGCTGGCAAGGTTCCACCACCACCGGCACGACGTGATGGTCCTGCAAACCCTCGACCATGCCGAATTAGAGTTTCCGTTTCGCACACCGTCTGATTTCTTCGGCCTGGAAGATGAGGGCCGCGTCGGTCTGGACCCGGCGGCGATCCGCCAAGCCTACCTCGAGGCGCTGAACCGCCACCTGCGACGTGTCGAGCAACTGACTCGCCGCTTCCGCTTTGACTATCTACTGCTCGATTCGTCCCAGCCGCTTAGCCCGCCGCTGAGCCACTTCCTGGCTCGCCGCGCCGCGATGATCAAGATGCGCAAATGAATGACGAAGCGCGAATGACGAATGTCGAATTACGGCTTCGACAGCGGCTATGCCCGCTAAATCCTTATGACCCAACGACCAACCCAGCGTTTGTTCGTCGGGTCGTCTTCTTGATCATTAGGCGTTCGAAATTCTCTCGTCATTCGTCATTCATCATTCGTCATTACCTTCGAGTGCCCGCATGACCACGTTGGCCCAACTCGATGCCGTGTTGACCCACGGCGGCCTGGCCGCGGCCGGGACCGCCGCGATTGCGATCCCGATCCTTATCCACCTGCTCACCCGGCTGCGCCGCAGGCCGCAGGCCTGGGGCGCGATGCGCTTCCTCATCGAGGCGTACCGCAAGCACCGCAGCCGACTCCAGCTCGAACAACTGCTGCTGCTGTTGGTGCGGTGCCTGGTCCTGATCGTCTTTGGCCTGGCGCTGGCCTCACCCGTCCTGAGCGGCTGCGCCTCGACCATGTTCGGGTCAATGGGCCGGTCCGGCCGCGTCGTCTGTCTGGTGATCGACGACTCGCTGACCACACAGGCCCGCTATGGCGGCGCGACGCGATTCGAGGCGTTGCGTGAGACGGCGTTGGCCTTGCTCGACGCGCTCGAACCCGACGACCGCGTCTCGGTCTGGCGTGCCGGCCGACCGGCCAGGGCAATGCTCGACCCGGCCGCCGGTCCCCAAACGCGCTCGATCACGTTGGGTGTCCCCGGCATCGACCACGCCGCCGTGCGACGGGCGATCGAGCAGATGCAGCCGCGCTACAGCCGCGCCGACTTGCCCGCGGCGTTGGCGTTGGTCAGCGAGAGCCTCGAGCAGGACGACACGGCGGCGCAGCTACCGGCTGACCAGGTGGTCGTCGTGTTGCTGAGCGATCTGGCCGCCGGCAGCCTCGACCTGAGCGAGCAGCCGCCGGCCGAGGTCGCCGCGCTTGGCGAGCGTGCGAAGCTGCTGGTCGCTCGGCCGATGCCCGGTGCCGGCAATGTGCAGGTCCTGTCGGTGCGGCCGGGCCGACATATGGTCCTTGTCGAGCCTGACGCCGTCACCTCCGTTCCGATTGAGCTTCGACTGCGCCGGTTCATCGACGAGACGCCCGATCGGCTTACCGGCGTCGAATTGTCGGTTTTGCCGGACGGGGCCGAGCAGGCCCGCCAGTCCCCAAACGCCAGCGAAGGCAATGGGCGGGCCCAACCGATCTTCGTGCGGCGAGAACACCGCTGGTCGGTCGGCCAGAGCATTGCGACCATCAATGTGGACGTGCCGCTCACCGGCCTGCTGCCGGGCGTCAGCGGCACCTCCAGCGCGCGCCTCACGGTGACCATGCGAGCGCGGATCGATCCCGGCACGATGTCTGACGCACTCGAAGCCGACAATCAGCGGTGGCTTATTCTCGAATTGCGCAATCGCCTGAGGGTGGGACTGGTCGACGGGTCGTCTGCGCCACTGGCAGATGATCCCGGCGCGCCGGGACTCGCCCCCCACCGATGGTTGACCTTGGCGCTGGCGCCTCGCTCGGACCCGACCGGCACTGCCGGCGTGCAGGGTCCGATCGAGTTGGTGGACCTCGACGCGTCAGCGCTGGACGCCCAACGGGTGGCGACGCTGGATGCGGCAATGGTGTTGCGGCCGGACATGCTCGATCACGCCGGCTGGCGGATGCTGGCCGACCTGGTTGAGCGCGGCGGACTGGTATGGGTCTTTGTGCCGCCCAACGACGTGCCCGCGGCATGGGCCGCGACGATGTCCGAGCAGTTGGGCTTGGACTGGCAGCTCGGTCTCGAACCCGTCACCCGTCGCCAGACACCTGTGGGCAGCGACGCCGGCCCCGGCTTACCGGACGCAGGCCGCCGACTGTCGGCTACTGCCTCGGCTTGGTCGCTGGCGCTCAACGAGCAGGTGCCGGAGGCGCTTCGGCTGCTCGCGGCGGACTGGGACGCGTTATTGCGGCCGATTCAGGTGACCAAAC
>JAZGCX010000057.1:0-2720 GCA_036477175.1 Phycisphaeraceae bacterium | reverse complement strand
AACCTGAAAGAGAAGCTCCACGGCGTGGACGAGCCGATCGAGCAACTGCGGGTGATGGTCCGGGCGCATGTGTGCTACTTCGCAGCGAACATGGCGGCGCTGAAGGTCTGTTCCCACGAGCTTGACTTGCTTACGGGCTCTGCGTACCAGGAGACCCGCCGGATTCGCCGGGAATACTACGAACTGACGCGGTCGATCATCGATCGGATCCTCCAGATGGCCACTCCGGACGGTGCATTTGATCGCCGCATCGCCACCATGTCGCTGTTTGGAACCCTCGACTGGCTCTATCGCTGGTACAACCCGAAGAAGGATCGATCGCCGAGCGTCCTGGCGAATCAGATCTCGACCCAGTTCCTTCAAGGCGTGCTAGGAGAATCGGGAGTGTCGGCGGGCAGCGGGCAGGTATCGGCCGCTGACCACTAGGCAGCTTGCGCGGGAACCGCCGGCCCCACCGAGGTCGGCTGCGGGTGAATGGAAGACGAGTCCAGGAGCTTCAGACGTGTACCTGCCCACGATCGAGATGCACGAACCGGCCACGCTGGAGGAGGCGGCGGCGCTTCTAGGCCAATACGCCCCTGAGGCTCGTTTGCTCGCGGGAGGAACCGATCTGTTGGTGGACCTCAAGACCGGCAGGGGCAGTGCCAGGCATCTGGTGTCGATTCATGGTATCGGCCAGCTGCACGGTGTCCTGGAAAGCAAAGCCGGCCTGCGGATCGGCGCGCTGACGACCATCAGCCAGCTGGATGGCTTGCCCATCATCGCCAAGCGCTATGCGGCAATCCAGGATGCGACCCGTGAGATGGCGGCACCGCAGATCCGCAACGCAGCGACGGTCGGCGGGAACATCGCCGGCGCCGTGCCGTGTGCCGATCTTCCACCGGTGCTGATGGTGATGAACGCCTCGATCGTGCTGTGGTCGGCCGCGGGTGAGCGCACGGTGGCGATTGAGGATCTGTTTGTCGGTCCGCGCGAGACGATCTTGTGTGCAGACGAGGTCTTGACAGCCGTCATCGTGCCCGATCCGCCCGATCGGTTCGGCGCCGCCTACGCGAGGTTCGCGCTGCGCGACGGCAACGCCATCGCGGTGGCGGCGGTGGCGGCGGCTCTGGAGCTGGATAGCGACGGCACGGTGCGCGAGGCGCGCGTGGCGCTGGGGGCCGTCTCGCCCACGCCGAAACTGGTCGAAGCGGCCGGTGCGTCGCTCATCGGGCGAGCCCTGGGAGACGATGCGATCAACGATGCGGCTGAGGCGGCGATGGAAGCGGCCGAGCCGATCTCCGACGTGCGCGGTTCGGCCGAATACCGCAGGGAATTGGTCGGCATCCTGACCCCGCGGGCAGTCGCCACAGCCTGCGAGCGGGCCAAGGAGCTGCGACGTTGATCACCACTCCGACATTGACGATCAACGACCAGGAGTACACCGTGGCGGTGGAAGCGGGGCGGACGCTTCTGGATGTGCTTCGCGACCAGTTGCATCTGACAGGGACCAAGAGAGCCTGCAACGTCGGCGACTGTGGAGCGTGCACGGTGCTGGTTGACGGCGAGCCGATGAACAGCTGCCTGCTACTCGCCTCGATAATGGCCGGCAAATGCATCACTACAGTCGAAGGACTGGCACAAGACGGCGAGCTGACCCCGCTCCAAAGGGCGTTCGTCAGAGAAGGGGCGATCCAGTGCGGCTATTGCACCCCCGGAATGGTCCTCGCTGCATCGGCCCTGATCGAAACAAACCCCGATCCGGCCATTGACCAGATCAAGGACGCCCTGGCCGGCAACCTGTGTCGCTGCACCGGGTACCACGGCATTCTCCGGGCGGTTCAGCGGTGCAAGAACTACCGCGACGACGGCATCTGTGCCAAGAAACGGGACACCGTGGCGAAACCGAAGTACGAAAGCGTGGGCATCTCGATGCCGCGCGTCGATGCGGCCGACAAGGTCACCGGCCGGGCGATCTACACCGCCGACATTTCGCTTCCCAACATGATTCACGGCAAGATCCTCGGCTCGGCCGTCGCCCACGGCCGGATCAAGCAAATCGACGCTTCCAAAGCCAGGGCGCTGCCAGGCGTGCTGGCCGTCATGACCGGGGCTGATGCGCCCGACACGATGTACGGTGTCTCGCCCGCGCGGTACGACGAACACGTGCTTGCCAAGCAGATGGTCCGACACGTCGGAGATCCGGTTGCGGCGGTCGCCGCCGTTGATGAACGCACGGCCCAGAAGGCGGCGTCGCTCATCGCAGTCGAGTACCAGCAGCTGCCTGCTGTCCTTGATCCGATGCAGGCGGTCGCCGAAGGCGCCCCGCAGGTCCATGAACGGTACAAGGGCAACATCGACACCTACGTCGATCAGAGCTTCGGCGACATCGAGAAAGGATTCGCCGAGTCGTATCACGTCCGCGAAGAGATGTTCACCGGCAACCACGTTCATCAGGCTCCGCTCGAACCGCACGCCGCGATCGCGACGTGGGAACACGACGGCACACTCGTGGTGTACAGCTCGACGCAGGTGCCGCACTACGTGCAGTACATGATGGCGCACGTGCTGCACATGCCGCTGGGCAAGATCCGGGTTATCCGCCCTGCGGTCGGGGGCGGCTTCGGCGGCAAAGCCGCGACCACGCCGCTTGATCTTTGTGCAGCCATCTTGAGCAGGAAGACCGGGCGGCCGGTCAAGATGGTCTATTCACGCGAGGAGATGTTCCACTATGGACGCGG
>JAZGCX010000056.1:0-3672 GCA_036477175.1 Phycisphaeraceae bacterium | reverse complement strand
CCGGGACTGGCTTCTCCAAGAGCTTGAGATCAACGATAATTAGCAAGTATCAGGTAGAGTCGGATAAGGGGTCGAGAGTCGGATTGACCGGCGGGGGATTCTACTTAGCTCGAACAAGGAGTCTGTGTGTACCGAGGTGAGAAGTTCAACAGCATCAGCCACGTGGTGGGCGCGGCGCTGGTGGTGCTGGTCGTGTTGGCGAAAAAACAGGCGGATGGCTGGGGCTTCGCTTCAAATGTTCGGCCGGGTGCGCTGTTGACGGTTTTCAGGTTATCCAAAGCGTCGGAGTACGAGCGTGTCGTTCTGGCCGCCGAAGCCGAAACTGTTGGACAGGCACACATCAACTTTGGCGTGGCGGGCGGTGTTGGGCACATGGTCCAGGTCGCACGCCGGGTCGGGGTTGAGCAGGTTGATCGTCGGCGGCAGCTTCTGATCACGGATCGCCAGCACACAGGTGATCGCCTCGACCGCGCCCGCCGCGGCGATCAGGTGGCCCACCATGCTCTTGACCGAACTCATCGGCACCCGGTCGGCGTGTTCGCCGAAGACCGCCCGGACCGCCCGTGTCTCGATCGAGTCGTTTTCCTTGGTGCCGGTGCCGTGCGCGGAGATGTAGTCGATGTCGGCCGGAGTGAGTGTGGCGTTGTCGATCGCCTGCTGCATGGCGGCGGCGGCGCCGCGGCCGTCGGGATGGATGTCGGTGATCCGATACGCGTCGGCGGTGGAGCCATAGCCAACAATCTCGGCAAGGATGGTTGCGTTGCGTTGTTTGGCATGTTCGAGTGTTTCGATAATGAGCATGCCCGCGCCTTCGCCCAGCACGAACCCGTCACGGTCGCTCGAAAACGGCCGCGATGCGGTGACGCACGAATCATTGCGTGTGGAAAGCGCGGTCAGGCGATTGAACCCGGTGACGCCCAACGGGTGAATCATGGTATGGGCACCGCCACAGATCATGACGTCGGCGTCGCCGCGCTTGAGGATTTCAGTCGCTTCGCCAATGGCCTGGGTGGAAGCGGCACAGGCGGTCAGGCAGTTGTACGCCGGGCCGTACGCTTCAAACTCCATGGCCAGGTGCGACAGCGGCATGTTGGGTTCCTGCTCGATCTCGCGCGTCGCGCTCATCCGCTGCCTGGCCTGGTCGGCCCAGCGCACGGCATCGATGCGGCGCTCGTCGGCGTCCCATCCGGCGAGGTTCGATGCGACGTAGTTGTCGAAGTCGAGCGACCCTTCACCGGAGCCGAGGTAGATGCCCAGTCGTTCGCGATCGAGCTGGTCGTCTTGATCGAGCCCGGCCATCTGCCAGGCCTGCGCCGCGGCACCGAGCGCAAAGGCGGTGTTGGACCCGACGCCTTCGTGGACCTCGGGTCGTTTGACGTACTGCCGGTAGTCGTAGTCCTTGACCTCGGCCGAGAACTGCGTGGGAAAAGTGGCGGCATCGAACTGCCGGGTCTTGCCGATCCCGGACTCGCCGGCACACAGCTTCTGCCAGACGGTCTCGATCTGGTGCCCCAGCGGCGTGACCCATCCCATGCCCGTAATGACGATGCGAGGGGAAACCCGGCTTGAGGCTTGAGGCTTGAGGCTTGAGGCTTGGGGCATGAGGATTTAATCCTGTGACTTACGTTCGGTGGTCAACGAACGGATTAGGCCGAACAACACCCGTGAAGTTTCCTCGTATCGTTCAGACAGCTCTTTGGTTGCTGGGTCTTTGACATATTCAAGACGACTTGCCAAGTTAAGGAAGTAACCCACCTCGCGTAACGAACCAAATGCGACGTTCAGAAACTGAACATAGTCTTTCTGTGTACGCCGGGCACAACCTTCGACGATGTTAGCCGCAACGGATACGGCAGCGCGACGCATTTGTGAAGTCAGCCCAAACATTTCTTCTTTTGGAAAAGCACGGGTTGTCCGATAGACGTCCATTACCAAGGCGTCGGCTAATTGAAAAGCCTTGAGTTTACGGTGATCTCTACTCACACCAATGTCCGAATCAGAACCTCTGACCTCAAGCCTCAAGTCTCAAGCCTTTTCAACACCAGCGCGGCGTTCTGGCCGCCGATCCCGGCGGTGTAGGTCAACACGTATCGCAAGTCGGCCGGGCGTGACGCCGCGGTGCCGGCGTTCAGGCCGGCCAGGGGTTGTTCGCAGTTGACGATCGCCGGGACGGTCTGCCGGGCCAGCGCCATGGCCCCGACGCAGGCGTCCAGCCCGCCGGCGCCGGCGCCGCAGTTACCGGCCAGCGCTTTGAGCGACGTGATCGGCACGTCGCCCAGCGTCTGGCCAAAGACGCGTTGCAGTGCCGCGGCCTCGGCCCGGTCGCTTTCGGGTTGACCCAATCCATACGGGATCACCAGGTCGATCTGGTCGGGGCCGACGCCCGCCTCGCGCAAGGCGCTGCGGATGGCAACGGCGATGCCCCGGCCTTGTTCGTCCGGCTGGAGGTTACGCTTGGGCAGATTCACGCTCTGTGAGGCGCCGAAGCCGACCACCTCGGCGTAGGCTTGGGGCTTGAGGCTCGAGGCTTGAGACGACGCGGCGCGCTGCTCGAACGTGTCGAGCGCTTCGAGGATAACGATGCCGCCGCCTTCGCCGACCACACAGCCGGCAGCGGTCTGGCAGAACGGTCGCACGGCCGCGGCGGGGTTGCCGTTATCGGTCGTGTTGTATCGGCCGGTCATGAGCTGACGGAGGTAGGCCATCGGGTTGAGTTTACTCTCCGCCCCGCCGCAGAAGCACGCGTCGGCGGCCCCACGCTGGATCACCCGCAGCGATTCGCCGATCGACAGCCCCGCCGAGGCCTCGGCACAGGTGATCGTGTTGCTGGGTCCCTGGCAGTCGTGAATGATCGTGACGTGGCAGGCGAGCATGTTGGGCAGATATTTGAGCAGCCACAGGGGGGTCAGGTGGCTCATCCCCTCGCGGCCCCACTTGTGGATGTCGAATGATCCGTTGTCCCGGCGTGCCTCCACCAGTGCGCCGGTCAGTTCGTCCAGTTCCGCGGCGATCAGCCCCGCGCCGATGTGCGCGCCGACGCGGGTCGGGTCGTACGTGGGTTGGCCATCGGGGCCGGTGCCTTTGGTGTCGAGCTTTGCATCGCGTGCGGCCAGGTCGGCGGCGGCGACGGCCAGCTCAATATCACGGGCCATCACCTTCGTCGCCTTGCGGTACGTCCTGGGGACGAACTTGCTGACCTTGAAATCCCTGATCTCGCTGCCGATGCAGCAGTCAAAGCCGGACGGATCAAACGCCTCGATGCGTTTGACGGCCGACCGGCCGGCACAAACCGCCTCCCACGTCGGTTCCATGCCAACGCCCAACCCGCTGACCGGCCCCAGACCGCTGATCACCACGCGTCTTGACATGAATTTCGCCGCCCTGTTCGCTCAGTAAAGCGTAACAGTTTAGGCCAAGCGGCGAGCCGTTGCACAGGCGGGGACAAGGGCTTGGAGGACTTGGAAGAGCTATGAGTTTACCCCGCGGGCAACTTTGTCAAGATTTTTTGCCGATTTTGGATTCGTGGGCAGGGCTATTCATGGTCGTTGTGGTGGGCCACCGCGACCAGCGGTCGCGGCTTTATAATCACTTCCGGCGCTTCGCTGTTCACTGTTTGGGTCGGGTCGGCGATCACCTCGCCGGCTTTATGCGGCGGGCATCTGCTACAATTGC
>JAZGCX010000055.1:0-11715 GCA_036477175.1 Phycisphaeraceae bacterium | reverse complement strand
GGCGACTCCGTATTGCGTGTTCAGCTTCGGCGTAAACGGATGACGCCAAGTGTGCGGCGAGCGTCAGCCTGGCCGTCGCCGTTCAGGTCGATCAGCACGCTGGCCGAAGCGCATGCCGCTTGGAAGCGTCGGCGGTACTCGCGTGTCTTCTCGTGCAAGGGGCTGTTGTCACCAGCCAGGGCAAGCGCCGCCGAGTAGACCCGCTCAAGCGTGCCCAGCGCCTCGAGCCTCGAAAGCACGCCAAGCGAGACGATCGAGTCCTCGGTTATCTCACTGTCGGGGTCGTTGGGGTCGATGCCGACCAGGCGCAGAAGCACATCGTGGACAAGCGTGGCCTGCGGCGCAAAGGTGCGCGCAACGACCGCTAGGTTGGTGCCGTCGCCGGAGGGGATCGACGCCTCGATCAGGCTCGTGCGCGGCAGCGAGATGGTCAGCGTGTTCGCGTCTGTGCGTGCAACGACCTCGTGCGCGACTTCGCTGACCAGGACGACGCTTCCGGCGTCCACCCCTGCGGCTTGGAAATCGGCCGTGGCGCTGGTGAGGGTTGTCCCTGAAACGACCGCATCGGTGACACTGACACGTTGCTGGCTCAATAGCGGCACATCACGGAAGACGTTTGGCTCGAGTGCTAACAGGTCCCGATCGGTGGAGAAGTTCATCTGCAGTTCCTTAGGTCGAGCATCCGTTGCCTGGAAAGATTGCGGAAACGATTGTCTGAGAAACGGTCCGACGGCGGTTAGGCCGCCGGGCCGCGGGTCGGGTGCCGCGCGGGGAGGACGCGGCGAGGAGGGGCGGAGCGAGGGGACCATTCCGCGCCCCGGGGTGGAGGGCGATCGGTTATGAGGTCGCCAAACCTCGGATCAGGCCGTGCGCGTTTTCATTGCGCAGCTCGAGCGTGTACTCGCCGATGACTTGGCCGGTCTCGCTGTCACCGGTGGACGCTAGCTTCTTAAAGTGGAAGCTTCGGCCCGCCAGAGGCAGCACGTCGATCCGCGACGAGTCCACAAGCAGCGCCGTGTCGGCCGGCACCCAGCGGCTGAGCACCACGCGGCACACGCCGAAGTCCGACTCGTACACGCTGACCAGGTCCTTGAACCGTGTGTCGGCGCTGTCGAAGCCGCGGCTCGATGTGATGAAGCTGTTGATCCGTCGCTTTTGGAAGCCATTGACGACGATCGTATCGATGCTGCCGGCCGATTGCTTCCAGATCTCGCGCAACGCAGTGTTGATCTGCTCTTCGGTCAGTTCGTCGGTACCCACACCGGCACCGGAAGGAAAACCACCTGTGCCGTTGACGAATGCGTTGGTCGAGAGGAACGGGATGACACCCTTGATCGTGCGTCGGATGCTGGTCGAACCTTCGGGATTGGTCGTGGCAGAGACGCCGTTGATGACGCTGTTCTCCAAATCGCGGATCACCTCGCGCAGCCGTTCCTGTTTCTGGTAGTCCAGCTCGTCTGCCAGAGCGAGTTGCCGGGTGGCCAGTTGCGAACCCGAAACTTCGACTGAACCGGTGAAAATCTGCGTGTAGTTGGTTTTTCGGGTGCGGTTGGTGAATCGCGCTGCCGGTGCGTCGTCGCCTTCGAGTGCGGCGTTACCGAGGATGTTGATGACCTGGTTGTCAGCCAGGTTCTCGGGGGTAGTGCCGCCGTAGCCGCGGACAACGGTGAGCGTGTTCGTGCTCACCGCAGTGACCAGCATCACCTCCTGCGATCCATCGACCTGGATCTGATCGCCGACTCGGAAGCGATCACCGTTGTCGACGTCGAAGTCGGTGTCGGCAGCCGGATCGGCGAAGGTCGCATCGTTGATCGCATCGGTGTTTGGCAGCAGCTCGTCTTCAAGCCATTCGTGCACCGTGCTGATGGCTGATCGTTGCGGGTCACCGAGGTGGTCGAGCAATGGGGTTTCAAACGGACTGACGATGCCGATGATGTCGGAAACGTCTTCGGCAATCTCCGGCAGCGTGCTGCCGGCGGAATAGGTGGCTTTTCCTGTAAAGGCCATGGGAGGATCTCCTAGTGAAGGTCGCAGTTCGGATGGCTAAAACGCGCGGGGCAGGCCCCGCCGCGAAATGAAACGAGTCACGCTTTGCGGCGCAGCCGCAGGTATCGCAGCAGGTCGCGTCGGTCTCCGGACACGGCGGCCTGCTCCGCAGCCTGTTGGCTCTGGTGATCGGCCGTGTCGTGGCCGCGGGCCGGCATCGCCGACGCTCCGCCGAGCCGTTGGCGGAACAAGTACGGCTTGTGTCGCCGCAGGTCTTCGATCGCCAGCTTGACGTCCGGCTCGTCCATCATTTCGACCGCCATCTCGGTCAGCAGCCGCGCCACTTCCAGATCGACCGCGTCGGCGTCGGCCAAGAGCGCATCGATGTGCTGGCGGCGTTCAAGCTTGTCCATGGTCTGCCGCACCTGCTCGAGCTCGGCCTGCGTGTCCTGAAGGTGGCCTTTGGTGTCGGCGAGCTGCTGCTCGGCTACCTGGGCTCGCTTGCGATAGCGGATGGATTCGCTCACGGGCACGAGCCGTTCGCCTTGTGACGGTTGCGCATCGGCTTGGTCTTGCCTGGGTGCTGCCTCGTCGGCGTGAGAGGTGTCCTGCTGGACGGTCGATTGTTCCTCTGACATTTTGAACTCCTTGGATTGAGCCACGCGGGGCACGCCCCGCCGCTGCATTTAGGCGTCTTGTCTACTTGTCGGCGCAGTTGGCGTAGCCGAGTTCGGTCAACACCTGTTTCTGCGGGACGCCGATCTCGAGCTTGATCCGGGCGTCGCGGAGTTGTTCGGATTCGCTTGCCGGCAGGGGGCTTGGCCAGTCGAGACGGGTTCGACGTTCGTCGGGCGTGTTGGGCAGGACGCCGAAAACGTCGGCAGCGTGCAGGATCAACTCGCAGATGCGCTCGATGCCGACGCCATAGGTGACGCGTTTCTTCTCGGTCTTGGCCAGCAGTCCCATCATGACGATGCGCAGCGCATTTTCGCTGCTGAGGTTGCCGACCTTGGCGCGCAGCAGGCCGGCGGCAATGGGGGTCACGCTGCTGGTCTTGTCCATTGCCTCGCGGATCTCAATGATGTGGGATTCCTCGGAAGGGTTGGCTGCGTCGCCGCCGAATGCCTGGATCTCGGCGTCAGGGTTATCGGTGGCCCACATCTGTCCGGGCCCGATAGGCCTGTCGGTGAAGTGTTCGATCCCTTTGCCCAGGTACATCTTGAACGACTGAAACGTCACGCGGTTGGCTCGGTCGGACAAACGCGTGTTCAGCTCATCCTGAAGCGGAATCAGCGGCTCGACCTCGCTCAGCCCCTCGTAAAAAAATGGCTGAGCCAGGTTCTGAATGTGCACGACCGGGATGCGACCGAGCCGGTTGAGTGACTGTTCAACCGGGACGCGTCCGTTCCCGACATCTTGGAAAGCCGTCACCCTTTGGTCGGTCCAGACCTCCGTGCACATCACCGTTGTGCGGCGGGTCGGCTGGTGGCCGTTGCCGAGCACACGCGACCGCAGGCGGGTGAACATGCCGTCGCTGGTCGTCTCGTTCAACACCTGGCGGTAGTGCAACACATACCCGTCAAGCTTGCGGAAATCGCGCGGGTTCAGCACCGGAATGGCGCGCGGCGCTTCGATCGTTTCGAGGACAAAACGGTCGGCCTGGCCGAGCGGATCAGGTGTGGCGGCCCCGTCATTCACCCGCAGCAGCACGTCCACGAACCCGTACACGGAGCCGAGCAGGGCCAGGTCCTGAAAGAATCCCATGCCGCCGTTCAGATCAAACACGCGTCGCAGCAGCGACTCGATCAGCCGGGCGCGCGACGGGTCAGGTGCGAGGCTCTGCAACGCAACGGGCTTGCCGAACATGAAGTCGGCCAATGCGTGCAGCCGCCAGGCAATGTCGTTTTCGATGACAATCTCGCGACCGCCGTGCGTCGGCGTGTTAGGCAGGCCCTCGGGTGTCACGGGGTTGGTCAGCCGCCGCGGCAGGCCCTGTTCCTGCGCAAGGTGGTAGGGGCGGTCGCCGGTGTTCGTTTCACGGCGGCGGACCATGGGGTTACGGTAATAGTCCCACAGTCGCTGTAGGCGGAGCAGGTTGTGGCGGACGTGTTCCTCGACGAGCAGGTCGATTAGACGATCGTCCAACTCAACTGAGCCGGGATGAACTTGGGTGAACGTCATTTGCTGACTCGGTTCCATCGTTGTGGGTCGTGCGCGGGGCCTCACCCTTGGGCCCAGCGCAACGTTTGTGCGCACAAATACGACAGGCTGGCGCCACAACCCCGCTGTGGACAAGGGCAAACGGTTCTGGATTTGGTCGATTTTTATTCGGGATGTGTTCGTAATTGTGCGCGCCGTAGTGCTCAATCATTACTTGCCAAACGCCCGGCCTGATACTCCAATAGGCAACTTATGGGTCGAGCTGAGCAAGGGTTAGACATTCTCGACAGGATCAGGCAGGTCCTTGGCGATGGTTTGGAGCTGGGCCAGGTCTTTCAACGCGCGGTGGCGCTGCTGAGCGAACGCTTGAACATCCGGCACGCAGCGCTGGTGTTGTGGGATGAGGCCTTGGATCAATTGCGGATCGTGGTGGCCGTGGGGCTACGCCATGAGGAGATTGCCAGGGGTCGCTACGCGCTCGGCGAAGGGGTCACCGGCAAGGTGCTGGCGACCGGTCAGCCACAGATTGTGCCCGACATCAGCCGACATCCCGATTTCCTCAACCGCACCGGGAGTCAAAACCTGGGTGATGGCGAGGCGGGCGGATTGAAAACCAACACCCGGCCGGTCAGCTTCATCTGTGTTCCGGTGAAGGATAGCGAGCGGTTTGTCGGCACCATCAGCGTGGACAAACCCTACGTCGATGACGAGGCCTTAGCCGCCGATGCGACTGGGGCGAATGCTGTGACTCGCGTGTGCATGGGTGGCAATTTATGCGTTCGTGCCGACGCTGCCGGTGGTGACCGGCGACGGCTGCGGCTGTCCAACCTCGGCAGTCGTTGACGTACAACAGGTCGCGGATATTGTGACGGTGGTTCCAACTTCGAGCGTACAGATAACCGTTCACACGTCTGGCATGGTGGGCGCTACTGCTGTGTCTGCGATCAGCTCACCTTGTGGTTGCCGATCGCGGGCCGATGCCGATGAAAGTACAGGGAAGTTCACTCGTGGGGCGCTGTTTTGCCGCGTGGCTTGAAGCCCCTGGCTTGGGCGCATAGGAAATCTTGGCTGAGCAGGCACTGGCCGTCATAATATCCGACATGGTTGAGTTGACCGGATCGCAAGAGGCGAACTTCGACGCTCTGCCGACGCGAGCGGGGTATGATCGGTGGGCCGAGATTTATGATGAGGAAGACAATCCGCTGATCGCTCTGGAGGAGCCGTGGCTCGAGCGGCTGTTGGGAGACGTGGCGGGGCTGGCGATCATCGACATCGGATG
Organism: Phycisphaeraceae bacterium; assembly: GCA_036477175.1. Taxonomy (GTDB): domain Bacteria; phylum Planctomycetota; class Phycisphaerae; order Phycisphaerales; family Phycisphaeraceae; genus JAZGCX01. The sequence goes on along the minus strand of JAZGCX010000055.1, from coordinate 6,290 downwards.
CGGGACGGGACGACATGCGTTGCGGTGGGCGGCGGCGGGAGCGTCGGTGACGGCAGTCGATTTTTCCGATGGCATGCTGGCCAAGGCCCGGACCAAACCGGGGGCCCAGGCGGTGCGGTTTGTCCGACACGACTTGGCACAGCGCCTGCCGTTCGATGACGCGGCGTTCGACCGGGTGACGTGCTGTCTGGTGTTGGACCATATCCGCGATCTGGATCATCTTTTCGGTGAAATGGCTCGCATCTGTCGGCCGGACGGGTTCGTGGTCGTCTCGGTGATGCACCCGGCGATGATGCTGCGAGGGGTGCAGGCTCGCTTCACCGATCCGACGACGGGGCGCCAGATGCAGCCGGCCAGTGCTCCGAATCAGATCAGCAGCTATGTGACGGCAGCGATTGGGGCGGGGCTGCGAATCGATCACATCAGTGAGCACGCGGTGGATGATGTCCTGGCAGCCCGATCGCCGCGCGCGCGCAAATACCTCGGCTGGCCAATGCTGCTGCTGCTGCTGATGCGGCTGATACCGGGAACGTAATTGACACCGTGTGGTGATGGCGGTCACGAGTGCATCAAATTCGTTTGTTGGTTCATCGGTAGACGACAGCCGACTGAGAATCGACTCGTCCGGTTCAACAACAGCACGACCACGGCGTCAGGCTTGACGGCGGCGGTTGGCTCGACCGATTGCAACATCAACGCTGAACGGGAGTTGAGAGCGTGGGTTTGACAGCCGGGAAGACCAGTGCTACCTTCCGATTCCCAATGCGGTTGCGGGAGAAGCCGAGGCGGCCGGGCCCGACTCGGTTTGCGGAGTTGATCCTATGAAAGTTTGTCGATGTCTGGTGGGCGCCGTGATCGTGGCGCTGGGGTGGGCGTCTGTCGCGGCGGGCGGCCAATCCAGCCTTCCCAGGCAGATCATCACCGCCCCCGGTTCACTGACAAGCCAACAGCGGCGAGAGATTGACGCCTACGTCCGGGCCTGTATCGAAACGCTCCTCGATCCGGATTCATCTGACCACCAGGTCGCAAAGGCACAGAAGGACCTGATCAACCCGGTCCGCGATCCTGACGCCACCAGCGAGTTCGCCTTCAGTTACGCTACCAAAGTCGCCAGCAAGCTTAAGGATGTGTTGGAGTCGGAACAGCGATTGATCGTCCGTCTTAATGCGATGATTGTAGGCGCCGCGCTGGCTGAGAGCCTCAACACCGTCAGTTCCAAGACCGTGCTAAGCGACAGTCACATGCTCGGGTTGATCGAAGTTGGCCTCCGGGACCGAGGCGCACCCGTGCGCTACTGGGCGGGAAAGTCAGTTGCCGAGCATACGTCTTACCAGAACATAGCCAAAGACGACCAACACACACTACAGGGGGCCCTTCGCGATGCTGCGATGAACGAGACGTGGCCGCCGGCGCTACAGCAATGCTTCATCGGTTTGGACAAGCTGACCATTGCCGGTACAGACACCGTAGTATTGAAAGTGCTCAATCAGCGCATCGAAATCCTCGCGGCTCAGCCTGATCAGCCACTAACCGGGGAACACGAAGGTTTGAGGGGGCTCTATGTCAAGCTAGTGCAGCAGGCCGACGCCGGCAAACCGATCTCCAAAAAGATGAAGAAAGAGTTGGCGCAGGTCGCGTATCGGTTTATGGCATTGTCAGCCGACGCGATGGATCGTGGCGCGGTCGGTGCGGACAACCAGGCCGATCACAAGAAGATGATGATCCTGGCCGAGACGGTCCTGGGCTGGGTTGCCGGGCCTGACGTGAAGCCGCCTGGATCGTTGAAGAATTCCGTTGACAGAGGGGACTGGCCAGTGGTCATGGTTCGAGTCCATGCCTGGTTCACCGCGCTTACGAACAAATTCGGCCTTAAGGCGGATGAGGTGAGGATTTCTGCTGCCGAGTAGCGCGGCGGTAACGTGACCGCCTGATCAATTCAAAACGCCGAGCACTGATCACGTTTGACTTCGACACGACCTCGACGCCGGTTGATACGGCACTTGGCTTGGGTTTGGTTGTGAATCAGCGCGACGGCACAGGTCTGGCGTGGCATCAGCCGGCTTACTTGCCCGAAAGGTCGGGGTTGACCAGCGGTGACGTTGCGGCAACATTTGGAGCGGCGGCCGGTCGGCCGGCCATCGCCTCCTCCACGCCCCGCATCAGGTCCACGTAGTCCATCTGCGCCACCTGGAACTCGCGCAGCAACGGGTTCTGGACCACTTGGTTATGCAACTGCTCAAGCTTGCGCTTGTCTTCAACCTCGATGGGAGCGCTATTCTGCTCCTTCTGCGCGATCATGGTCAAATGTCGGTTGTAATCGTTCAGGACCCGTTGGGCCTCGATGTCGGCGTCCAGCTTCTTGAGCGTGGCCTCGAACTTGACCGCCGCCTCGTGCGTCGCGATCAACTTGCCCAGTTCCCTCGCCGCATTCTGGATATCTTGAGTCGTCGCCATCGTGGTCCCTTCTGCCGGTCAACACGCCGATCGGTCGATATTCCGCTAGCATAGTCAGCTCGCGGTTTTGAGCAATGCCGCCGGCTCGATCAGCCCGCAGCCCGGCCTCCATGGATCACCATGCCCAAGCGGTCCTTAAAACACAGCCCCGGCAAGTCCAAGAACCGGCAAGATGACCCGCGTCAGGGCCAAAAGCTGGCGCGCGACCTGCACATCAGCGACGATCAGCTCGACGAGTTTCGCCGGTCCGTCGGCACCATAACCGAAGACGGCCAGGTGCTGCTCGGGGCATCTCAGACCGGCGCCCTGCCGCCACCCGGACGCGAGATGGTCGGCATGTTTCGGCTCACCGAGCGGGGCTTCGGGTTTATCGTGCCCGATTCGCCTACCGAGCATGGCGACCTGTTCGTGCCTTCCGGCAACACCGCTGGGGCCATGACCGGCGACCACGTCCGTGCAAAGGTCATCCATGAGATTCGACGCGCCGCCAGGGGACGCTCACCGCGTTCGCCCTACATCGGTCGGATCATCGAAATTCTCCAGCGCGCCGACAGGAAGTATGTCGGCAACCTGTTCAAACGCGGCAACCTCCACCTCGTTCAGGTGGACGGCAGACTCCTGCACGATCCTGTTGTCATCCGTGATCCGGGCGCCAAGCACGCCAAAGAAGGCGACAAGGTCGTTGTCGAGTTGATCGATTATCCCGAAGGTCGCCAGTTGTCCGAGGGTGTTATTACCGAAGTCCTCGGTGAACAGGGTGAGCCGGAGGTCGAAACGCGCGCGATCATGCGCGCCTACGGCTTGGCGGAGAAGTTTCCCCCGCAAGTGCTCGACGATGCCCGTGCCGCCTCCCGCGCCTTCGATCACAAACACATCCCGCCCGACCGCGAAGACCTGACCGGCCAGTACCTTCTCACTATCGACCCGTCGGACGCCAAGGACTTCGACGACGCGATTAGTATCACCCGCCTCGAGGACAACGGTCACGATGCCGCCTACGAGCTGGGCGTACACATCGCCGACGTCGCACACTTCGTCAAAGCCGGCGCCGGGCTGGACACCGAGGCCCGTGCTCGCGGGAACAGTGTTTACCTGCCGCGCAGGGTTGTGCCGATGCTGCCGGAGCTGCTTAGCAACGGCGTCTGTTCGCTGCAGGAGGGCGTCAACCGTTTTTCCAGGTCGGCGTTCATCCGCTATGACGCGGGTGGCAACGTGGTCAGCCGCCGCTTCGCCAGGACGGTGATCCGCTCGGCCAAGCGACTTTCCTACCTCGAAGCCCAGGCCCTGATTGACGGCGACCTTCGCGAAGCTCGAAAGCACGCTTGCACCGCACCGAAGTATGGCGGCCCGTTGGTAAAGACGCTGCAACTCATGGACGAGTTGGCCAAAATCATCTACCACCGCCGCGTCGCCAACGGGCAGATCAACCTCGACCTGCCGGAGGTTGAGCTGGTGTACGACGACACCGGCCGGGTCGTCGATGCCGAGCCGGGGGATAACGCGTTCACTCACACGATCATCGAGATGTTCATGGTCGAGGCGAACGAGGCGGTTGCCCGGCTGTTCGATTCGCTGGGCGTACCGATGATCCGTCGTATTCACCCCGATCCCGACGCGCAAGATGTCACCGAGCTTCGCCAGTTCGCGCGTGTGGCCGGCTACAACATCCCCACCCGCCCCAGTCGTGCGGAGCTTCAGGCCCTGCTCGACGCCGTGCGCGGTAAGCCCGCGCAGTACGCGGTCCACCTGGCCGTGCTCAAGACCCTCAGTAAAGCCGAGTATTCACCGGCACGCATCGGCCACTTCGCGCTCGCCAGCGACCACTACACCCACTTCACCAGCCCGATCCGACGCTATCCCGACATGGTTGTGCACCGTGCGATAGACGCCTACCTCGAGCTGACCGCCAATGGCAGGGAAACAGGCGGCCGGCGTAAGAACCAACTGGCACGCAAGCTCGCCGCCGACCCCCGTTGCCCGGACGAACAGACTTTGGTCGAGATCGGCAGACACTGCTCCGCCACGGAGCGAAACGCCGAGTCCGCCGAACGGGAGCTGCGCAACTACCTCGTGCTCGAGTTGATGACCGAACACCTCGGCGAAGATTTCGACGGTACGGTCACCGGTGTGACGGGTTCGGGCATCTTTGTGCAGATCGACCGCTATCTTGTGGACGGCTTCGTCCGGTGTGGCGATCTGCCCGGGACTGGCGGCGAAAGATGGAAGATCAACGAACGGACCCGTGCGCTCGTGGCGCAGCGGTCCCGCCGATCAATCACCATTGGCGACCGTTACACCGTCCGCATCGTCAAGGTGGACCCTGCTCGTCGGCAAATGGACCTGGCCATCATCGACAAGCGGCCTGGCAAGACCGCCAAACGCCGCCAGCCCGCCGGCGCTCGCCGAGCGCACCAGCAGACGATGAAGCTCAAGCAGGCCAAGGCCCATCAAGCCAAAGGTCGCAATGCCAAAAAGGCTCGGAGCAAGAAGGGCCGACGCCGCCGTTGATCCCCTACCTGCAAATAGAATAGGCGAACAGTTCAACACAACACGCCGCGAACCGATCCCTAATCATGCTGTCGTTGCTCGCCGCCTACCTCCACCGCATTGATCCGTTTGCGATCGAGTTCCCCGACCGGTTCCCGATCACGGGCATCCGATGGTACGGACTGTCATACATCCTTGGCTTCGTGCTCGGCTACCTGCTGATCCGCCGTGTGACGAAAGTCGGCCGAAGCACCCTCAAACCCGACAAGGTCGGCGACCTGGTCTTTGCACTCGTGATTGGGGCGGTGGTCGGCGGCCGGCTCGGTTACGTGCTGTTGTACCGACCGGACCTGCTATGGCAGTTCGCGGACCGCTTTCCATTTTGGGGCGTGCTGGCGATTAACGAGGGCGGCATGGCCAGCCACGGCGGCATGATCGGCGCGGTCATTGCCTGCCTCTACTATGCCCGCCGCCGCGGCCACAGTTGGCCGCACCTGCTCGACCTGTCGGCCTTCGCCGCGCCGCTGGGGCTGTTTTTCGGGCGTATTGCCAACTTCGTTAATGGTGAGCTGATCGGCCGCCCGGTCAGGCTGAACGTCAACCTGCCTTGGGCCGTCAAGTTTCCCCAGGAGATGTTTGAATGGAACGAGCCTCAACTGGCGAAGTTACCGCCAGACCTCAGCGATCTGGGCAGTCTCGACGCGATCATCGCGCAGGTCCAGCGCGGCAACCAGGCCGTCATCCAGGCCGTCGAACCGTTGTTGACGCCGCGTCACCCGTCACAGATCTACGCGGCGCTGCTCGAGGGCCTGGTTGTGTTCCTTGTGCTGGCGATCCTGTGGACCAAGCCGCGCAGGCCCGGCATCGTCGGTGGAACGTTCCTCTTGGTGTATGGCCTTGTCCGCATCTTTGACGAAATGTTCCGCGAACCCGACGCCCATATCGGCTACCAATGGCTGGGCCTGACACGCGGACAATGGCTCAGTACGCTGCTAGTCTTGACTGGCATTGTTCTCATCGTGGTGTTTCGTCGGCGCAACGTCGAGCCAATGGGCGGTTGGTATTCCAATTGATGCCTCTACGGTGTTGATGGTTTAGCCGCCGCGCCCACGCAGCGGGCCCCCGTGGCCACGCCGGGGCGAAACGTCGACCTGTACCACGCAACCCGGAAAAATTCGCGGCAGGGCATTTAGCTCAGCTCGATCCGCGGATCGACCCACGCGTACGCCACGTCCACCAGCAGATTGAACATGATCAGCAAGGTCGAGTAGGTGAGCACCAGGCCCAGGATCAGAAACTGGTCCTTGTTGATCACGGCATTGACGAAGTGGTCCCCCAGGCCGGGAATG
>JAZGCX010000054.1:0-7334 GCA_036477175.1 Phycisphaeraceae bacterium | reverse complement strand
GATACGGTGGTGGGCGTGCAGGTCGTCAAAGAAGACCCCCGGCCATTGGCCGGGGGCTAAATGGGCGGTGTGTCGGCGGATGTTGTTGCCCCCGGCGACTCGCCGGGGGCTAAATGAGGTTGGGGATGTATCGTGCGTCGCCGTTTTTAGATGTCGTAGTACATGACGAACTCGTAGGGGTGGGGGCGGAGGCGCAGGGCGTCCACTTCGTTTTCCATCTTGTACTCGACCCAGGTGTCGATCACGTCGGGGGTGAAGACGTTGCCTTTGAGCAGGAAGTCACGATCGTCGTTGAGGGCGTCCAAGGCCTGCTCGAGTGAGCCGGGGGTCTGGGGGACGGCGGCGGCCTCGATGGGGTCCAGGTCGTACAGGTTGACGTCCAGTGGCTTGCCCGGATCGGTCTTGTTCTCGATGCCGTCGAGCGCGGCCATGAGCATGGCGCTGAAGGCCAGGTAGGGATTGCATGACGGGTCGGGGCAGCGGAACTCGAGCCGCTTGGCCTTTGGGCTGGGTGAATAGACGGGGATGCGGACGGCGGCGGAGCGGTTGCGTCGGCTGTAGGCAAGGTTGACCGGGGCCTCGAACCCGGGGACCAGTCGTTTGTAGCTGCTCGTGGTGGGGTTGGTGAGCGCGCAGAGAGCCGGGGCGTGTTGGAGCAGGCCGCCGATGGCGTGCATGGCGGTTTCGCTGAGGCCGGCGTAGCCGTCGCCGGCGAACAGGGGCTTGCCGGCTTTCCACAGCGACAGGTGGGTGTGCATGCCCGAGCCGTTGTCGTTGAACACGGGCTTGGGCATGAACGTGACGGTCTTGCCGTGTTTGTGTGCGACGTTCTTGATGATGTACTTGTAGATGACCAGGGCGTCGGCCATGGGGAGCAGCGGCTTGAATCGCATGTCGATCTCGGCCTGACCGCCGGTGGAGACCTCGTGGTGCTGGGCCTCGACCTCGATGCCACACTCGATCAGGTGGAGCATCATTTCGGTGCGGATGTCCATGAGGCTGTCGGACGGCGGCGTGGGGAAGTAGCCTTCCTTGTAGCGGAGTTTGTGGCCGAGGTTTGGTTTTTCGTCGCGGCCCATGTTCCAGGCGCCTTCGACCGAGTCGATGTGGTAGTACCCTTCGTGCTCGTTCTGATCGAACCGCACATCATCGAAGATGAAGAACTCGGCTTCCGGGCCGATGTGGGCGGTGTCGGCGATGCCGGTGGACTCCATGTGTGCGACGGCCTTGCGGGCGATGTTGCGCGGATCGCGTGTGTAGTCCTCGCCGGTGACCGGGTCCTGAATGTTGCAGATCATCACCAGGGTGGTCGCGTCGCGGAACGGGTCGAGGAAGGCGGTTTCGGGCTGGGGCATCACGAGCATGTCGGACTCGTTAATCGCCTGCCAGCCGCGGATGGACGAACCGTCGAACCCAACGCCCGCTTCAAACGCCTCTTCATCCAGGGCCTGCGCGGGGATGGTGAAGTGCTGCCACATACCGGGAAAATCCATGAAGCGCAGGTCAACGGCCTTGACGTCCTTTTCCCTGATCAATGCAAAAACCTCTTTGGGTGTCACTGTGAGTTCCTTTCTTCTCTTCGCTTCAACGATGACGATCGAATGAACCTGAGTCTGCGGCTACCGGGTGTGCATGCCGCAACGGGCACGCCTGGTCATCGGGCACCGCGACCCCACATCCGAGGCGCTGTCCTGTGGCGTCCTGCCTCACACCGGTGGCGGATGTAACGGCTGCCCCAACACGCGCGGCCCGGCCCGCGAGAAGGCGAGATTATGACCCAACCGCAACCGTTTCGCCAGTGGGCATCGGCGGTCAATCAATGGTTTGCGGGGTCTGCCGGCGGCGGCAACGCGGCCAGCGTCTGCTGCAGCTCCGTTACCGCCAGCAGGGCCTGTGCGTTGGGGGCGACGGCCAGCGTGTTGTTGAACAGCGCCAGCCGCAGGCCGCCCAGCGTGTCATCGCGGCTGCGGACGTAGAAGCAGCCGGGCTCGTCGAACATCAACTGCGCCAAAAAGCGCGCCGCCAACCCACACCGCAGCGTCCACATCAACCTTTCGTCGGCCTCCACCATGCCCGGCTCGCGCAGCGTCACCGCCAAAAAGGCCAGCACCTGCGCCGACCGCCAATCCGGGTTCGGCGGACCGGCCGACCCGACCGGCTTCGCCGGCGTCAGGTCGAACCCACCGACGACGTCGGGGGGCCCAAGGTCCGGCGGCGACGCCACCTGACGTTTCAGCAGTGCCGAGGCCAACGCGTGCATCTGGCGCGCCCGCATAGGCCAGGGGGCAACCACCGGTTCGTCCGCCTCGGGGCCCACATCGTCAATCGCCTCTGCCAGATGACGCATGCGCGACTCAGCCAGCATCAGCCAGTACAACAAGCCGGCTATGCGGTTGGGGTCCAGGTCGGGCCAAATCGCCGCCTGTGCCCGCCGGGCCGCGACGCCGATCGCGGCGTCGCGTGTCTGGTCGAACAGACTCGCCAGCGCCGCGTAGATGATCACCTGCGTGGGCAGGCGAAACGCTTGCTCTGTGGGCGGCGCGTCAGTGTCAATGTCAATGTCCTCGGCGTCGGCCCGGTCATTGTCGGTTGCTCTTCGAAACAGCCCGTCGTCACCCTGCATCGCCAAGAGCCTGCGGGCCAACTCGTCGCGCTGCGCCTTGCGGTCGGCCAGGTGTGGCGACTCAACCAGCGCCATGATGCCAAGCGCCATCGCCACGGGGCGGTCGGGCGCGTGACCAGCCAGCAGTGCTTTGGTCAGGTAATCACAAGCACGGGTGGCCGCCTGCCGTGCAAGAATGGTGTCGCGGCGATCGGCGTCAAGAGCCGTTAGGTACCGTGCCCGTCGGGCCAGGGCATAGGCGGCCAGTGCCGTGTCGTCGATCGACGCGGTGGCCGGATCGTTGCGGCCGCTGGTGGGCCGGTGCGGGCCGGCCATCTCGCCATTGGCCCGCTGCCGTCGGATCAGGTAAGCCGCCAGACGGTCGGCCATCGCGTTCAGCGTCGGGCTGTCGAGGGTCGTTGGCGGCAGAAGCTGGTTGCCACGCACCAGTTGCACCGGCGGCGCGTCGGGCGAGGGGCGCACGATGTGAATCACCTCAAACCGCGACAGCACCGGGCCACCGCTCTGGCCAATCTTTTCCAGGTCGTCAATCGGCAGGCCAAGCAGCGTCGGCAGTTGCAGCAACTGACTAGCCGGCGACCGGTTGGTGGCCAACGCGTTGGCGGGCCACAGCCACAGCTCGTTCACCCGACCGTCCTCCGTCGCATTACCATTGCGCAGACGCAGGCCATGGAACCCGGGCGCGAACTGACCGTAGAGCCATTGCAATCCTTCACCCGGCGGCAGACGGATCGGCTCGGGTGCCCGAGCCAGTTGCAGGTCCACAAGCAACCGCGGGCCGATCTGCTCGAGCGTCTTCGGTTCGGGAACAGGCCTGCCCTCAGCCTCGGCGGCGGTGACGGCCTTGCGGTGCTGATCAAATAAGGTCTGCTCGGCCTTGAGCAAGGCACGGGTCGTCGCCTGCCTGATCACCGGCACCAGATCGGCCACGCCCGCGTCGGTCATCTGGATCTGAGCTTCGGTCAACTCGCCACGGCCGAGGGTCGCGCCGAACCGCCTGAGAGTTACCTTCGCCCCGGCCAGATCACGCACCCGAATCGGCTGGACCGGCTCGTCCGGCTCGAGCAGCGCCGCGGCCACCTGCTGCTCCACCAGCCGGTAGGCCTGGCGGGCATGGGACCAGTCCAGCCGGGGAGCGTCAATCGCTTGCCGGCCGGCGTTCCGGGCCCGAGCTGGCGCTGCACCCACGATCATCACGGCTGCCAGCCCCGCCACGACCAGGGCCACGGCGTTCACCGCAGGCCACAGAAATGGCCGCCCCGCGTTGCTCTGGGGCGACATCCGACAATCAGATCCGACTCGGGCAAATCGGCCTTTGTTTTCGCAAGCCTTTTGGTACAATGGGTTTATTCACCATCTTGTCGGTGAAACCGTCGTGGCACGCCGCTTGATACCCTCTTGGTGCCGAATGTGGAGCCCGATGATGACCCGCTTCTTTGTCAGCCTGACAACCGATCAACTGGGCCGAAGACGCCGCATCCTGCTCCTGACGCTGCTGACCTTCGTCGCCCTGTGCTAGCCGGCCACGGTGCACCGATTTCCCCCCCTTCGCAAGATTACCCCAAACCAAGCAACCGTGCCTGCCCCCATCGACGGCCGCTGACCGCGCAGCGGCTCAGACCGTGCGCTGCGTCGGCGACTTGAGTGCGACGGCCTACGCCAGTTCGGGGAACATCTTCCGAACGACTCCGACCAGTTCCTTCACGTGGCTGACCGAAGCGTCCATGAGCTTGCGTTCCTCGTCGGTCAGGTCGATCTCGATGACCTTCTCAACGCCGCCGGCCCCCAGCACACACGGCACGCCGACGAAGTAGCCGCCCACGTTGTATTCGCTGTCGCAATACCCGGCGCACGGCAGGATCCGCTTCTTGTTTTTGATGATCGCTTCAGCCATCTGCATCACGCCGCTGGCCGGTGCGTAATACGCGCTGGTGCCCATGAGCTTGACGATCTCGCCGCCGCCCATCTTGGCACGCTCGACGCAGGCAGTGATCTTGTCACCGCTCATCAGTTGCGACACCGGGATCCCGTGCACACTGGTGTAGCGCGGCAGCGGCACCATGTCGTCGCCATGCCCGCCCAGAAACAACGCCTGGATGTCCTCAACGCTCACACCCAGTTCCATCGCAATGAACGTGCGATACCGCGCCACGTCCAGACAGCCGGCCTGACCCACGATTCGGTTCGTCGCAAAGCCCGTCGTCTTCCACGCCGTGTACACCATCGCGTCCAGCGGATTCGACACGACAATCACAATCGAATCCGGCGCGTGCTCCCTTACATTCTCGCTCACGCTCTTGACGATCTTCACGTTCGTCTCGATCAAATCATCCCGGCTCATCCCCGGCTTCCTCGGTATCCCGGCGGTGATCACCACCACGTCGGAGCCGGCGATTTGGCCGTAGTCGCTGGTGCCGATGATGTTCGCATCGAACCGTTCGACCGGGGCACACTGGGCCAGGTCGAGCATTTTGCCCTTGACCAGGTCCTCCATCTTGGGGATGTCCACCACAATCACGTCGCCCAACTCCTTGCTCGCCGCCCACACCGCGCAACTGGCGCCGACGTTTCCGCCACCGATGATCGCAATCTTCGCTCGCTGAGGCATCACAACCACCCTTCGATTGAGAAACAGTAACAGGTACGACCCGGCCGTTACGATAGATGAGTCATCGCTGCGACGCAACGCGTCGGTGATCCGTATAGAATCACGCCATGAGCGGAACCCTGGAAGGCGAACTGCTGGCCGGCGACGCGAAGATCGCCGTGGTGGTCAGTCGGTTTAACGATTACCTGACCCGCCACATGCTCGACGCGGCGGTGAACACGTGGACCCGGCTCGGCGGCGACGAGGATCACCTGACCGTGGCCCACGTGCCCGGCAGTCTCGAACTGCCGGTGACCGCCAGGAAGCTGGCCGAAACGGGCAAATACGACGCGATCGTGTGCCTGGGCTGTGTCATCCGCGGTGAAACAGATCATTACGACCAGGTGGTCGAACAGACGGCCAGAGGCATCCGCGAGGTCGGCACGCACACCGGCGTGCCGTGCATCTTCGGCGTCATCACCGCCGACTCGCTCGAACAGGCCATCAACCGCGCCGGCGCCAAGATGGGCAACCAGGGGCACAAAGCCATGATGACCGCAATCGAGATGGCGAATCTACTCAAAAAAATCTAGCGAAGCGTTCCTTTTCGTTTAACGCCGGCCCAACGGGCCGGGCTCCTGAACCCCAAACCCCAAACCCTAACCCCCATGCCCACGCAACGCGACATCCGACGACGGGCCATGCAGGTGCTCTACGAGATCGACCTCCGCGGTGAACAGGACACCGAGGCGATCGAGCGCGGCCTGGAAGATGACACCTTCGACACGCCGCAGGTGCGTCAAGCGGCGTTCGAGTTGGCCCGTGCAGCATGGGACCGTCACGCTCAGGCCGACGCCATCGTCGCCGAACTGGCGCCCGACTGGCCCACGCACCGCCAGCCGCCGCTCGACCGCGCCATCCTGCGACTGGCGTACCACGAGATGACCAGTGGCCACGCCCCCGTCAAAGTCGCCATCAACGAGGGGGTCGAACTGGCCAAACAATTCTGCTCCCAGCAGAGCCCCGCGTTCATCAACGGCGTGCTGGACAAGATGGCCCGGCGGCTGAGCGCCGCAATGACGAATGACGAATGACAAACGTCGAATTACGATACATTGGTCATTCGGTCATTCGACACTGATTCGTCATTCGGATTTCTCTCGATGAGTCTTTTCAAGCTCGCCTTCGATAAAGTCAAACAGGGCCTGAGCAAAACCAGGACCGGCTTCGTCGGCCCCCTGCGCACCATCCTCACCGGCAAGCAACTGAGCAGCGAACTGCTGGACCAGCTTGAAAGCCGAATGATCCAGGCTGACATCGGCATCAAAACGGCGGTTGAGCTGGTCAAGGACCTGCGTGCGGCGTGGGAACGAGGGGAAATCGAGACCGGCGATGATACGCTGCAATATCTCAAGGATCAGCTCAGCGCCTACTGGCCCAACGAAGATCGCAAGCTGCACGTAGCCTCTTCCGGGGGCGGGCCGACCGTCATCCTCGTCGCCGGCGTCAACGGGTCGGGCAAAACAACCAGCATCGCCAAGATTGCCAAGAGCCTGCGCGACGACGGCCGCAGTGTCTTGCTCGCTGCGTGCGACACGTTCCGCGCCGCGGCGGTCGAACAACTGGAAATCTGGTCCGGCCGACTGGGCGTGGAAATGGTTAAGGGTAAACAAGGCGGCGATCCGGCTGCCGTGGCGTATGACGCCTGTGAAGCCGCCGTCACACGCGGCATCGACGTGCTGATCGTGGACACCGCCGGTCGGCTGCACACCCAGGACCACCTGATGCGGCAGTTGACCAAGATCCGAAACGTGGTGCAAAAGAAAATCCCCGGGGCCCCGCACGAAGTGATCCTCGTCCTCGACGCCACCACCGGCCAGAACGCGATCAATCAGGCCAGGGTCTTTACCGACGCGATCGACGTGACCGGTCTGTTCCTGGCCAAGCTCGACGGCACCGCCAAGGGTGGGATCGTCGTCGCCATCCGCGAGCAACTGGCGATCCCCGTCAAGTTCATCGGCGTCGGCGAAACCCCCGCCGACGTCGAACCTTTTGAGCCAGCTAGGTTCGTCGAAGCGATGTTCGCCGAGTAATCGATCCCGGCACCGCCCGTGTAACCCACCG
>JAZGCX010000053.1:0-5162 GCA_036477175.1 Phycisphaeraceae bacterium | reverse complement strand
CTTGCAATACCGGGTGATCTCGCGGCCGTCGGGGCCGAACACCACCGCCTCGTTCCGCCCGCGGCCGTCGGACCCGCGGGTCACTACGCCGCCGATCAGGTACACGCCCAGTTTCGCGGCGGTCTCGGCCAGGAACGTTTCGCTGGGGCGCTCGTCCGCCTCAGCGATCCTGGCCAGGTCGAAGCTGGACCCGGTTGAAAACTGTTCGGGCAGCACGACCAGTGCACCGCGCGACGGCGGCGAAACTTCCAACAGCGACGCCACCCGCGCGTGCGTTGCCGCCTTGTCCTCCCAAACCGTATCAACCTGACAGCAGACTACCTGCATCCTGGGTCATCCCGGCGAAAGCGTGTGAAGAACACCGGATGATTCTTGGCGTGCCGGTTGTTGCGGACAGTCCCGCAGCGCATCGAGCAGTCGGTCCACGTCCGCATCGTCAAGGTCGGCGCGAAGGCTCAATCTGAGCCGCGACGTGCCCGGCGCAACGGTAGGGGGGCGGATCGCCGGCACGAACAGCCCGTGGTTACGCAGGTACTCAGACAGTCGTAGCGCATCACTTGCCGTGCCCGTGATGATCGGCACGATCGGCGTCGTCACCGTGTTGCGGTGTGGATCGTTCATCAACCAGCCAATCGCTCGCAACTCGCGCCGCACCCGGTTCGCCAGGTCGATCACACGTCGGCGGCGCTGCGGCTCGTCGCGGATCACGTCCAGGGCGGCGTCGATGGCGGCGGCCTGCGCCGGCGGCACGGCGGTGGTGAAGATGAATGATCGGGCGCGGTTGATCAGCGTGTCGATCACGACGCGCGGGCCGGTCACGATCCCGCCGAGCCCGCCCAACGCCTTGCCGGCCGTGCTGACGACGACGGGCACCCGGTCAACCACGTGCTGCTGTTCGCACAACCCGCTGCCGCTGTCACCGAGTACGCCGGTGCCGTGCGCTTCATCGACGATCACGATCGCCTCGTACCGCTCGGCCACGCCGCACAAGGTGGGCAGGTCGGCGGTATCGCCGTCCATCGAGAACACCGTGTCCGTGACGACGAAACGCCGTGCGTCAGTGTGCAGATCTGCGTGACGTTGTAACAGGCGTTCCAACTTGTCGTGATTCAGGTGCCCGAACGCGCGCACCTGAGCGCCGCTGGCGTGGGCGGCGTCGAGGAGGCTGGCGTGGCTGAGCTTATCGATGCAGATCAGATCGCCCTTGCCCGCCAGCGCCGTGAGCACGGCCAGGTTGGCCATGTAACCGGTGGGTAGCAGCAGGGCGGCTTCGGCGTGTTTGAAGGCGGCGAACCGGCACTCGACGCGGTCGTGAATGCGGTGGTGCCCGGCCACCAGGCGGCTGGCGCCCGACCCGGTGCCGCAGGCGGCGATGGCCTCGGTCGCAGCGCGGCGCAGGTGCGGGTGACTGCTCAGGCCCAGGTAATCGTTGCTCGCCAGGTTGACCAGCTCCCGGCCGTGGACCACGACGGATCGGCCGCGCGGTTCAACGGATCGCAGCACACGCAGCAGGTCGTCTGCTTCGATCCGATCCAGGTCGTCACGAAGTTGGCCGAGCCAACGCTGCATGGGTTGAGTGATGCGGGGCTGTCGCCGTCGTCACACGGTTCGGGTGTGGTCGGCCGTGACGTGTTGTTCCTGGGCAGGCCTGCGGTCGCCGCTGAGGGTGGCCTTCATCAGCCGACCGACTTTGAACTTGACGGTGCGTTTGGGCGGCACGCGCACCGGTTCCAGGGTCTTGGGGTTTTGGGCAACGCGGGCGCGCCGCTGCTTGACCTCGAAGACCCCGAAATCACGGAACTCCAACCGGTTGCCCTTGCCCAGCTCCATGATGATGTTGTCAAGGAAGCTTTGGACGATTTTCTTGACCACCACGCGCTTCTCTTTGGAGTTCGTGGCGATCTGGTCGATCAATTCTTTTTTGGTGACGGTGGCCATGAAGGCGAGACCCTCTCAAACGGACCAAGACCCCAAAGGCCGCTTGGCGACGGCTCGGACAGGTCCCCCGGCGGCACGGATCGGATCGCTCCACACCCTTGGCGGCACGGCCCTAGTATGACATCACCCGCCGGTGCGGTCAAGGGTAGCCGGTGTCGGAAGTCTCAATCAGGCGACGGCTTGTGGCTGATCCGCACTGGGCCTACCATCGGGGCATGACGCCTCGCTCGCACCCGCCCGGCTCCAGCCGCAGGGACCTGGACCCCAAGGCCCTGCGGATCGTCTGCTACCCCGACCCGGTCCTGCGGACCCGCGCCAAGCCCATTGAGGCGGTCACCGACCGGGTCCGGGCCGTCGCCCGACGGATGATCGAGCTGATGCACGAATCCAGCGGTGTCGGCTTGGCCGCCCCCCAGGTCGGCCTGAGCTGGCGGCTGTTCGTCGCTAACCCCGACAGGCAACCCGACCAGGACCGCGCCTTTGTCAATCCCGTCCTGAACAACCTCAGCCGTGATGGCCTCGAACAGGAAGAGGGCTGCCTGAGCATCCCCGGCGTCAACGGCCAGATCGTCAGACCCCAGGCCGTCACCATCGATGCCCTCGACCTGGACGGTAATCCCTTTCAACTCACCGGTAACGAGCTTTCCGCCCGTGTCTGGCAGCACGAAACCGATCACCTCGACGGCGTGCTCATCATCGACCGCATGGCCCCGATCGACAAGATGGCCAACCGCCGCGCACTTCAAGACCTCGAAAAAGACTACGATGAGTCCGAGTCACCAACCGCGATTCGCAACCCCTGACACACCCCATGCGACTCATTTTCCTCGGCTCCGGCGAGTTCGGCCTGCCCACGCTCAAGCATCTGTCGCAACAACATGACGTGGCCGCTGTCATCAGCCAGCCGGATCGCCGCGCCGGTCGCGGCCGCCGCCTTGCTGCCACGCCGATCGCGGCCTGGGCCGAAGCCGCCGGCCTGACGGTGCACAAAACCGACGACGCCAACCAAGCGCAGCTCGTCTCTGAAGTGCGTGACCTCAATCCCGACGCCGCCGTGGTCGTCGCCTTCGGGCAGAAGCTCGGCGTGCCGCTGATCGATGCGCTTGGTCGGCTTGCGGTCAACCTTCATGCGTCGCTGCTGCCCAAGTACCGCGGCGCCGCGCCGATCAACTGGGCAATCCTCAATGGTGACACACAAACCGGCGTCTCGGTCATTTCGCTGGCCCAACGGATGGACGCCGGTCTGATCTACGCCGCCGCCGACACGCCGATCGACCCGATGGAAACCGCCGGTGAACTGCACGATCGACTTGCCCTGATGGGCATAAACCTGATCGCCCGCGTGCTTGACGATTTCGCCGCCGACACACTCGCCGGTCAGCCCCAGGACGAGGCGCAGGCCACCCGCGCCCCCAAGCTCACCAAAGCCGACGGCCGCGTCAGCTTCGACGCCACTGCTGATGAAGTCCGGCGCCGCGTGCACGGCCTGACCCCGTGGCCCGGTGCTCACGTCACCTGGAAACGCCGCGACGACGCCACCGAGCAACCCCTGACACTCCGCCGCGTCGCACCCGAACCCGGCACGGTCGAACAACCCTCGCCCGGCACCATTCTCGAAGACCACCGCGTCGCCGTCCGCGACGGTGCCGTGCGACTACTCGAAGTCCAGCTCCCCGGCAAACGAGTCATGACCATCGACGACTTCGCACGTGGCCATCGGTTGCGTCCCGGTGACACACTGTTGGGTTGATCGACGCATGGCACTTGCGATCCGCTTCCGGTGTCCGTGTCCTGGGGTTAAGTATGATGTGTGTGACGCGCGGCACAGCAGCGAAACCAGACGCCGACCGTGCCGTAAGGCCGCAAGCAGGCCTGATCGCTTCATTGTCGATGGATACCCATCCAAATTGAAAATAGCGCGTTGCCCGATTTGCGCATCGCATGGTAACCGAAGGTCCGCGAAGCGCAATGCGGTGCTGGTATTGCCTGACCACCCAGTGCTCAGGTTTCGAACGCGCCTGCTTTCTGACCGTCACCAGCTATGGCCGAATGGCGTCTTGTGCCTGGGCAGGCTCCCGATAGGGCTTGTGTTGCCTGTAGCGTTCCAGTCGTGTGCGGATCTGGTCGGCCAGCGTGGCGGTTTGGGCGTTGGTGGCCAGCTCGAGCGCTTCTTGCGCGGTGGTCACGGCCCGGTCGAATCGACCCGCCGCCGCATACGCCGCGGCCAGCGTGTCAAGGACTGCTGCGCTGTGATGTTGAGTCAACTTGGCCGCGCGCTCGGCAAGCTCGATTGCCTGATTCGGCTCGCGGGCGCCGGTGATCGGGTGCGTCGCCAGTATCCACGCCAGCCCGTTCATCGGCGCTGGCCAATCGGGCTTGATCCGCAGTGCCTGACGGTAGTGGTCGATCGCCTCGTTCAGCTTGCCCTGTGATTGAAGCGCAAAGGCCAGGTTGGTGTGCCCGTTCGGATTGTCGGCCGCGATCCGAAGCGCCGCGCGATAGTGAAGGATCGCCTCGTCAAGATAGCCCTGTGAATGAAGCGCGGTGCCGAGGTTGTTGTGCGCCGCAGCGTAGTCGGGGTCGATCCGCAGGGCCTGGTGATATTGACTGACCGCCTCGTTCAGCTTGCCTTGTGAAACCAGCGCCACACCGAGCTCGCTGTGCGCGGGGGCATAGTCGGGGTCGATCCGAAGGGCCTGGCGAAAGTGGTCGATCGCCTCGTTTACCTTCCCCTGTGATCGAAGCGCCGCGCCCAGTTGCGTGCGGGTGTAGGCGGAGTCGGGGCGGAGTTTGATGGCCTGACGAAAGTGGCGGATCGCCTCATTGAGCTTGCCCTGTGATCGCAGCGCTTCGCCCAGGTTGCTGTGCGCCGGGACATAGTCGGGTGTGACCTGTAGTGCCTGACGGTAATGGTCAATCGCAGCGTCCAGGTTGCCCTGGGACTCCAGCGCGTCGCCCAGGTTGGTCAGGAGCGTCGGATGCCCTGGCATCGTCTCCAGGGCGTGGGCGAATAGCGCAACCGGATCGCGCCAGTGTCGGGTTTGTAACCACGAACAGGCCATAGAGGCTGCCAGCACCAGAGCCGCGGCCCCGCCCAGCGTCCGGCCAAGCAGTGCATGGCGGGATCGCAATCCGGTCACCAGATCAGCGCCGCCCCACGCGATGATGATGAACAGCCCAATCAAAGGCACGTAGGTGTAACGGTCGGCCGTGGCGTGGGCGCC